>JAUVLX010000215.1 GCA_030600525.1 Desulfobulbus sp.
CTAAATGAGCTGACCGGTTAGGATCATACTCAATCGCACTTACTTTCGCAGGGACAGTAGTTTTATTTCTTTTCCAATCAATTACCCTGTACTTCCTTTTATGACCACCACCTTTATGTCTAGAGGTAATGCGACCATAAGAGTTACGTCCACCTGTCTTTTTCAAAGGCTGGAGAAGACTCTTTTCAGGTTCTTTATCAGAAAGATACTCCTGCTTTACAGAAACGTAGTGACGTCGTCCGGGTGATGTCGGTTTATGGGTTTTTATTGCCATTGTATTTCCCGTAATCGTATATCTTCAGGTGTAAACCGATTTGTTCAATTGGTTTAAAGCTCTTCTAGAAAATTAATCTCACCCTCGGAAAGGGTAACATAAGCTTTTTTCCAATCATTCGTCTTACCAATTGACTTCAGACCGACTCGTTTTTTCTTACCACGCATGTTAGCAGTTTTAACTTCTGCAACTTTTACATTAAACAGTTCCTCAACAGCCTGCTTAATTTCAATCTTATTCGCACGTGGGTCTACTTTAAACGCGACAGTTCCTTGAGTCTCTTGAAGAATATTGCTCTTTTCAGTGAGGCATGGGCCTTTTATTACATTAAAAATCACTTTCATACCATTAACCTCTCTTCCAGCTTTTCAATACAGCTCTGGACTAACATGAGTTTGGGGTATTTAATGATATCATAGACGTTAAGGCCAGCTACCGGCAATATTTTGTAACCAACCGCATTTCCAGCGGATTTAATAATTACATTGTCAACATCACCAGTGACAACCAGACAATTATCGAAATCGAAATTATCCATCACCTTGACGAATTCTTTGGTTTTAATCTCTGAAAGACCAAAGTCATCAATAACTACAACGTTACCTTCACCAAATCTGGCACTCAGTGCCATACGAAGACCTGATTTTTTTACTTTCTTAGGCAAGCTGTAGCTAAAATCCCGAGGTTTCGGTCCAAAAACGGTTCCACCGCCCCGCCATATAGGTGAGTTTTTTGTTCCTGCTCGAGCGCGACCTGTACCTTTCTGTCTCCATGGTTTAGCACCACCACCTCTTAACTCTCCACGAGTTTTAGTGCAGGCGGTACCTCTTCTTCTATTCGCACGCTGCATACATACTATGTCATGCAGGATACATTCTTTTACTTCAACACCAAACAGGTCGTCTTTGAGTTCAACTTCGCCAACTTTCTCTGCAAGGTTATTTGCGACATCACAAACTGCCATGATTATCTCCTTGTGAGCATCCCTGGTACATTATGCTTTGGTAAAGATGCTGAGCAAACCGTTTTTTGCTCCGGGAACAGGGCCCTTAACGAGCACAACATTGTCTTCTTCCCGCACATCGATGACTTTAAAATTTTTCTGTGTAACAAGCTCATCTCCCATGTGTCCAGGCATTTTTTTACCTTTTACAACACGGGCTGGCCAAGCACTACAACCAATAGAACCAGGTGCACGGTGGAAACCAGAACCATGTGAAGCCTTACCACCGGCAAAGCCGTGTCGCTTCATGACACCCTGAAATCCTCGACCTTTTGACTTGCCGGAGATATCAACCTGGTCACCAACTTTAAGCACTTCTTTAGCGGTAAATTCTTGTCCAACTTCGTAGGCATCTGGGTCTGTAACCCTGAATTCACGAATATGATAAAATCCTTTACCACCTGAACGCTTGGCGTGTCCGGTTTCAGGTTTATTAAGCCTGCTTACCTTTTTCTCAACAAACCCAACCTGGATGGCATTATATCCTTCCTTGGCTACGGTTTTTTTCTGTAAAATCGTACAAGGACCGGCTTCTATTACAGTGACGGGAATGGAGCGACCGTGCTCATCATAAATCCGCGTCATTCCTACCTTCCGGCCCAATATTCCTTTTGTCTTCGGCATTTGTCTACCTGTGTTCAATTAACAACTCACTATGCAGATGAACTTTCCGCCTGTAATGCCACTTAGCTAAGCATCAGGGAATCTTGATTTCTACATCTACACCAGCAGAAAGTTCAAGTTTCATGAGTGCATCTATTGTCTGCTGTGTGGGCTCCAGAATATCAAGGAGTCGACGGTGAGTTCGCATTTCGAACTGTTCACGCGACTTTTTATCGACATGTGGAGACCGCAGTACAGTGTACTTATTCTTACTTGTCGGCAACGGTATTGGGCCAGCAATTGTGGCACCGGTTCGCCTGGCTGTTTCAACGATTTCTCGTGTTGAAAGGTCAAGCAATTTATGATCGTAGCCTTTCAGCCTAATACGAATCTTATCTGCCGGGATCATAGCACTCCTCTTATTCGATTATTTCGCTGACTACACCTGCGCCTACAGTGCGACCACCTTCGCGAATTGCGAAACGGAGCCCTGCTTCCATGGCGATAGGAGTAATCAACTCTCCTGTGATATGTACGTTGTCGCCTGGCATTACCATTTCTACGCCTTCCTCAAGCGTAACAACACCAGTCACATCAGTTGTACGAAAATAGAACTGAGGACGGTAGCCGTTAAAAAATGGTGTGTGACGTCCACCCTCATCCTTATTTAAAATGTAGGCTTCAGCCTTGAACTTCTTGTGCGGATTTATAGTACCCGGTTTAGCAAGTACCTGACCGCGTATAATCTCTTCACGCTTTACACCGCGCAATAAAGCACCGATGTTATCTCCAGCTTGCCCCTCATCGAGAAGTTTACGGAACATCTCAACACCAGTACATGTAGTTTTAACAGTGTCTCGTATACCGACAATTTCGATCTCATCGCCTACATGGACGATTCCACGTTCTACTCGACCGGTAGCGACTGTGCCACGACCGGAGATTGAGAACACATCTTCAACTGGCATCAAGAAAGGTTTATCGACATCACGTTCCGGTTCCGGAATATAACTATCAACAACCTCCATCAATTCCCAAATACATTTTGCCTTTTCTTCATCTTCGGGATTTTCCAGTGCAAGGAGAGCTGAACCTCGAACAATCGGAATATCGTCGCCAGGAAAGTCGTACTTGTCAAGGAGTTCACGAAGCTCCATCTCTACAAGCTCGATCAACTCTTCATCATCTACCATATCGCATTTGTTTAGAAATACAACCATGGCAGGGACGCCAACCTGACGAGCAAGTAAAATGTGCTCGCGAGTCTGCGGCATAGGCCCATCATCAGCACCAACCACAAGGATAGCACCATCCATCTGGGCTGCGCCAGTGATCATATTTTTGATATAATCGGCATGGCCCGGACAATCAACGTGAGCGTAATGGCGCTTTATCGTTTCATACTCAACATGAGCCGTTGCAATGGTGATACCACGTTCCTTTTCCTCAGGAGCCTTATCAATATCACTGAAATCAGTGAAGGCTGCCTGCCCTTTAGTGGACAGCACGCGAGTGATTGCCGCAGTCAATGTTGTCTTACCATGGTCAATGTGGCCAATTGTTCCGACATTGACATGCGGTTTAGTCCGCTCAAATTTTTCCTTTGCCATTGCAGCTACCTCTTAAGCTGTTATATCCGGTTAAAAGCCTTTAATCTTTTGTATAATAGCCTCAGCTTTTTTTGCTGGTACATCTGCAAAAGCTGAGAACTGCATCGTAAATACCGCTCGACCTTGAGTTGCTGACCGTAAATCCGTGGAGTAACCAAACATTTCGGATAAAGCCACGTCAGCGAGTATGGTCTGCCTGAGATTGTCAGCGGTAACACCGTTTATCTGAGCACCTTTTCGGTTCAGGTCGTTTATAACCTCTCCAACATACTCATCAGGTGTAATCACTTCCAGGGCCATAATAGGTTCCAACAAGACCGGATCACCTTCTATTGCGGCTTTTCTACAGGCCATTGTCGCCGCTACTCCAAATGCCATTTCAGTTGACCGCTCTTCATCATATGAACCGCCAACCAACACAGCCTCGATATCGGTCATCGGATAACCGATGAGTGGGCCTGAGTCCAGACTGTCCAAAACGCCTTTCTCAATTGCCTTACAAAACTCATTAGGGATCAGCTTTTCATCTATATCTGAAGCGAAGCTTGTCCCATCTCCCTTTTTCCCGGGCCTGAGTTCTATCTCGACATGACCATACTGTTCTTTTCCAGTAATATGCGTTTCGAACCTGCCTTCTGCTCGGGTGCATTTTTTTATAGCTTCCCGATACGCGACCTGCGGCCTACCGACATTAGCAGCAACCTTAAAATCACGAATTAGCCGGTCTACGATTATCTCTAGGTGGAGCTCCCCCATCCCGGAAATAATCGTCTGCCCTGTGTCTTCATTAATAGTCACTTTGAAACTTGGGTCTTCTTTGGCAACTTTCCCCAGGCTTTCCATCATTTTCCCTTCGTCCGCTTTAGACTTAGGTTCGATAGCTACACCGATAACAGGCTCTGGAAAACTCATTTGCTCAAGGATAATAAAATCACCTGAACTACAGAGAGTGTCCCCGGTAGTAGTAAATTTCAGCCCAACTATAGCGCCTATATCCCCAGCACAGAGCTCTTTGACTTCTTCACGCTTATTTGCGTGCAATTTTATTAATTTCGAGATTTTTTCCGTTTTCCGCTTTAGTGGGTTAAAGATCTTTTCTCCGACCTTAAAGGTCCCAGAATAGACTCTAACAAAAGCTAAATTCCCTACAAACGGATCAGTCTGCAACTTAAAAACCAAGCCGCAAAACATCTCGCTCCTCTCGGACTTTCGGATAAGGGGCGCACCGTTCTTATCCGTCCCCTCAACTGGGGGAACATCTTCGGGTGATGGTAAATACCATGCAACAGCATCGAGTAAAGGCTGGATCCCTTTATTTTTAAAAGCTGACCCGCATAAAACCGGGACAAGATCCATATTAAGAGTAGCCGTTCTCAACGCCCTGCGTAAATCACCGGGAGCAATCTCTTTGTCTTCTAAATATTTTTCCATGACGCCCTCATCGAAGTCGGCCAACTTCTCGAGTAGCGCCATTCTGGCGGCCGATGAATATCCTAACAACTCTTCAGGAATGCTCTCCACGGTTATAACTTCACCCATGGATGCTTCATCAAATTTAAGCAGTTTTTGTTCAACAAGATCCACAATACCACTAAAAGAATCTTCTGACCCGACAGGAATCGTAACCGCAACAGGCACAGCTCCAAGTCGTTCTTCTATCTGCTCAAGACATTTGTCAAAAGAGGCGCCGGTACGGTCCATCTTGTTGACAAATGCTATACGAGGAATGTTGTACTTGTCAGCCTGCCTCCAGACAGTCTCTGACTGTGGTTCTACCCCGCCTACTGCACAAAAGACGGCTATTACACCGTCCAACACTCGAAGGCAACGCTCTACCTCAACGGTAAAGTCAACATGCCCCGGTGTATCAATAATATTAATACCGAAGTCTTTCCACTGGCAGGTAGTAGCAGCAGAAGTGATAGTTATACCACGCTCCTGCTCCTGCTCCATCCAGTCCATGACAGCGTTCCCATCATGCACCTCGCCAAGCTTATGCGACTTGCCGGTATAAAAAAGAATACGTTCAGTAGTGGTAGTTTTCCCCGCGTCTATATGGGCCATAATGCCAATATTGCGCACCTTGGACAACGAAGGTGATCCTGCCACAATTTACACCTGTATTCTTTCTAATCATTTTCTGATTATTTAAATTCAAAAAAGTGAAGACTGTTTACAACAACCAAACCAGCCTGTCAACTATTTTCGACGACCTGGCGAAAAATACCTACCACCGATAGTGAGCGAAAGCCTTATTTGCTTCTGCCATCTTGTGGGTATCGTCTTTTTTCTTCACAGATCCACCACGACTACCATAGGCGTCGAGAATTTCAGCAGCAAGCATTTGAGCCATTGTTTGGCCAGACCTGCTCCTCGCAAATCCGCAAATCCACCGGATAGCCAATGCATTTCGACGCTCTGGACGAACTTCGATTGGCACCTGATAGGTAGCACCACCAACTCGGCGACTCTTCACCTCGATCCGAGGACGAACATTTTCCATCGCCTCTTCGAAAATAACCAAAGGCTCTTCGTCAGCAACTTTTTGATCTACTATTTCCATCGCATCGTAAAATATCCTACGTGCGGTGCTTTTTTTACCGTCTGACATCAAACCGTTGGTAAACTTGGAAACAAGTACCGAGTTAAACCTTGGATCCGGAGAAACCGGGCGCTTATCTAATATTTTTTTTCTAGGCATTTCATCCCCTACTAAACCTTACAGCAACCTCACTTAGGTCGCTTAGCTCCATACTTAGACCGACCCTGACGACGATCACTAACACCAAGGGTGTCCAAGGTACCACGG
>JAUVLX010000218.1 GCA_030600525.1 Desulfobulbus sp.
GCAACGCACTCTGGATGTTCATCAACTGATACATAATTTTGTAAGGCCGCACTGGACAACAGGAGTAGTGCCTGCTGTTGCCTTAGGCAATTATGACGCACCCCATGTCTCTCGAAGAAATTTTAACCACACAAAAGGCCGCTTGAAACATCAACGCTGGGGAGAGTTGGGATCGTAAACACAAAATTGAATGGTATGAGCCCCGTGCCCAACTCCTCGCTTCAACCTTTTTCTATCAATAGTTGTAGAGACGGGAAGTCCCGTGATGGGGTTATTAGGAGGGGGGGCAGGTAAGTGAAAACAAAAAAGGCAGAGCCGTTAAGCCCTGCCTTCTCAATTCTGATTAATCAGAAATATTATTTACGTTTTTTTCTACCTACTGCAGCCAACCCAGCAATACCTGCACCAAAGAGGATCATAGTTTTTGGTTCGGGGATGGCTGATGGTTCGAAATCGCTTACCAATGTGGGTGCTTGGCTTGAGTGAGTTGGTTTCCAGCTCCACTCTACAGCTTCAACACCATAATTTTCCCAGTGTATAAGTTCAAAGGAATGCAAACCCTCTGATAAGTAAATAGTCTCAGAAGATGTCCTTGGTGCTCTATTGGCGTTAAATGACATTACACTGCTGCCATCAATCCTAAGATCAAACCCGTCATCTGTAAAAACGAAAAGGTCATAGTCACTAGCAGTCGCAACATTTAAATCAGCGGTAAATTGAACTGCCCAGAGATTGTTTGCAACATCAATAGGGGTATCCAGGTAACCGCTTACGTTGCCAGTATAACCATTTTGACTAAAATCGATTACAGACTCTTGTGTATAAAAGTGGTCATACTGACCGTTGGTATCTTTCAGGGCTTCTTCAGCTTGTGCTATCGTCCACAAACTGGAGTCCAGATTTACCCAATGTGCATTTATGGGCGTCGCTTGGACGTTTGCAGCTACAAGTAAGGCACTAGCCCCAATAAATCCTGATATAATTTTTTTCATAATTCATTCTCCCAAGTATGTATAAGGGGGAAAGACATTTTGGATTCATCTATTTCCAATGTCTTTCAGACACGTTACCGTCATGCCTCGCACCACTGTTTTTGAGATATGACACTTATGGACCTCGTTGCATAGGGGGTGCCAAATAAGATTTGACCTGTCAGATTTTTTTTGAATTGGAATAAGCGTATGGCAGGAGGGGCTTTGGAAGCGTTGACCGTCTTGTTAACTCTTCAGATTCATACGTGAAAATTGAGATTGACTTACAATCTGTAATTCAATTGATTACGAAAAGGTGATCAAGCGGGTTGGAAAATATGTTTACGCCGTTTTAGGAAAATTGTATTAACACTTCTGATATTGATTGAAGCTAACTTGGTATTGTCAAAGGTGTTGATATCTTGAGCAAAATATTTGTAGTGGTGTATCTATCCCCGTTTTAGGCGATGGGGATACTGGATATGGTAATGCAATGAACGTGTATCGCACCGTACAGGGCTATGCCCAAATTGGATTTGCCTCGGTGATGATTGAAGATCAGGTGTCTCCAAAACGTTGTGGGCATACCAAGGGGAAGCTCGTTGTTGAACAAGATGAAGCTTTTGAAAGGATTGCTGCAGCGGTTGATGCAAGAAATGAAGGGCAAGATATTCTTATCATTTCAAGAACTGATGCAAGAGCTGTCCATGGCCTGGATGAAGCAATCGTCAGGGGACAAAAAAATGCTGAATTGGGGGCAGATATTATTTTTATTGAAGCCCCAGAAAGCGTTGACGAGATGAAGACCATCTGCAAGGAGATTCCTGGTATTCAAATGGCCAATATTATTGATGGTGGAAAAACGCCGGTTTTATCACCTGACGAATTGCATGCTATAGGGTTTAAAATTGCTGCTTACCCATTAACCTTGATTTCTGCTGCCATGCAGGCCATTGAAAAATCGTTACAAGCTCTGCAAAAGGGCGCGCAACCATCGGGTCTAATGGATTTTGACAAGGTCCGAAGGATTGTCGGTTTTGATGATTACTATAAAGAAGAAGAACGTTATTCTGCCTCGCGTCGATAACTTAAGTTATGTTAGCTCCGGTCTGAGCCACTCCATGGGAAGATGAGT
Organism: Desulfobulbus sp.; assembly: GCA_030600525.1. Lineage (GTDB taxonomy): Bacteria > Desulfobacterota > Desulfobulbia > Desulfobulbales > Desulfobulbaceae > Desulfogranum. The sequence goes on from JAUVLX010000218.1 coordinate 2,107, forward strand.
CAAAAGAAGAAGGACATCTGGTTCCCGGCCAAGAAGTACGGTGTCGGGTGGGGCTTGCCCATCGCCTGGCAAGGTTGGGCAGTGTTTTTTCTCTACCTGGTGATGGTAATTGTGCCGAGTTTTATGGTAACAGGTTCATCTAGGGGAATGGTTTTGTTTGTTTTCTACTCCATTTTCCTGACAGCCTTGCTTGTCTACATTTGTTGGAAAAAGGGTGAAAAACTTAATTTCAGGTGGGGCGATAAGTCGAAGTAACTCCTCAAGAGGAGAATCCGCCTCACCAATTACCCTGTCCCTTCGGGGTGGTCTGCTCCGGGTTAAGCTGAGCAACTGGACCCAAAGTTCGTTCCAGCCTTACCGTGGAAAGCTTTTTCACCTGATGTCTTTATAAAACATATCTACCTCGGGAGATGCTGCCTGTCTTGCAGCATACTCAGGTAGATCATTTTGCCTAAAGCCAAGTTGAGTATAGAGCGAGTGTAGTCGGGGATTGTTGGTAAGTGAAATAATTCGCTTATATCCCACCCTTTTGGCCTCCTCTTCAAAGGCGGTAACCGTAAATACCCCTACTCGTTGATTCCGAAATCGGGTAGAGATTGCTAATGCTCCGAGTTCAATTGTGCGGGGATCAATCTCTATCTGCTCTACACTGCCGACTGCAATCCCATCTATCATCGTAAGGCGGAAACGTTCTCTGTGATCAAACAGATACTGCTTGTTTCGCGGTTTAAGAAATCCCTTTTTTGCATACAAATCAAGAATACCGACTAACATCTCCACGTCGTTATCGGTAACTGCAGGGATGAATTCCTCCTGGAAGTTATTGGCGATCAGGGTTCCTGTGCCCTCAACTGTGAACAGTTCATGCTTGATCGTGTTTTTCCGAGCAGGAAGGATATGGACTCGATTATAGGCCCCTCCGATGATACGGTTGCATATTTGTTTCAAGACTCCTGCTATATTGACGTTGGTAAAAAAATCCTCATTTTTTTGCAGGGTTGCCTGGGTCGTGAGCGTATTAATCCTGTATCCTTTTCGATCACAAAGGTATTTTCGTTCCAGAAAAATAAGCTTGAAAATAGATTGCTCCCTATCAAGCACATAGGTGTAAAAATCTACTTCAGGCGCAACACGCCTGATAGTCGTTTCTGGGAGACGATCGGCAAGTAAACGAAAATGTTTTTGATTGGCAAAACGATTGGCAATATTGTGGTAAAGAGTTGTGCGGATACCGTGACGAACAAGAAACTTGATATCCGCCACAATGTGAGGAAAATTATCCCGCAAGATACCTTCCCGACAGGCAATGCAGATATGTTTGCCTGTTAAGGCTTGGTGATATTCATCGAGGTATAATCGTGGCATTGGTCTTCAATTCAAAGTGTTGTGGCTTTGCCATGTGCTGATACAGGGGTTTTTATGTACCTTAATGTATCTATTGCTCCAGTATTTGCACTCAAGGGTACCTTGAAAGAGTAGATTTTTCGATCAAGATCAAAGCGTGCGAGAATTTTAGCAGCAGGCAAATGATTGATATCGGAGTTCGTGCTTACCTCCGAGGAGTAAAATTGATTATAACGAGGTAAGTGATAGACTCCGGGAGACTGGAAGAGAAAAAAACAAGATGGGCTTAAGATTATCCTGAATTGACGAGGTAATACCTTCCATCCCTCCCGCACACACGCCTCGTTTTGTTTTTTTTGCTACTGTGCTGCTGGGAATCGTGGCGCTGGTCAGCGCCACGATTAGCATATCAAATAAAGATGAATGATATTTGAGCTGGATAACAAAATTTTAGAAGTGTCGATCCCTATTGTACGAAGGGCATGTAAATAAATAACTTGTCCGATCCTGCATCTTATCTTCGGGTCATCTTTGAATGCGACTCAATCACAAAATCCTCAACGTAGCCCTGCTATGCCTGCGGTTTTGTTCAATCACCGCATCCAAATCTGGCCCAAATCTAAGCGCAATACCAGCCAGGTTATTCCCCTACAGGCCCTAATCCCCAAGCCGGACTTTGTTAAAAAAGATCCGACATTTTATAGAACATCAAGGCGTTCAGAACCAATCCGTGATCAATCGTCCCTTCCCTGACAAGAGCCGCCACTTCTGCATAGGAATGGAGAAAGCATTCAATGTCTTCCATATCATCCAACCTGGGTTCTGAGGATTTCACCGCGTCCCGTACCATGATGGTATAGCAGTAATTGCGCTGCAAGGCAGGATTGGGACAAACTTTACCGATAATAAACGGATCACTGCCTGTATAGCCGGTTTCTTCAAGCAGTTCACGACAGCCTGCGGTAACAGGATCTTCACCGGGATCGATCATGCCGCCAGGTATTTCAATTTCCTGTCGACGGCTACCATACCGAAACTGACGAATCATGACCAACTGGTTGTCAGGTGTCACGGCAACAACGTTGACCCAGTCGGTAAAATCAAACAGGAAAAATTCTTTTTCTCTCCCGCTTCTACGGCATTTCGCAGGCCCGGACCAGATGCTTCCCAATGAGGTCTTAAGCAGTTCTTTTTCTTCCGCCAGTTCCCACCCACCCAATGGATCGTTATTGCCCATGATTTTCGCCTTCATCTGTTTCATTTTGAGAACTCTATTACACGCATCAACCTAAAAACGTATACTATACTCGCCACAGGATCAACAGACAGAAAAAAAACAAATTGTTCTTATCCAAAAACAATAAATAACGGTGGGTTATTACCCCGCGCCCAAGTTATACACCTAAACTACTACACCCCTGTCGAGAGACATGAGGGCATTTTAAATAATTCAAATATTCTCTAGGAAATATCGCACAAATTTTGGGGGAGAGAGTTAATGTCTGTTCAAGAAGTACTTTTCTATCATTTTAAAGATTGTTAAAGCCGCATATGGTGCACATGCAAATAACCACTTGCTCTTGTTTAACGGTCTGATAAAATATCTTATCGGCTAACGAAGCTATTCATCATCCTCCTAACAATATTATTGAAAATTATGCTTAGAGATTTAGCACTCGCTGGAAAAGCAGCCTGCAGTCTTGAAGACCAGGCAAGCCTAGTACCAATAGTCACACTACTCGCAAAACTTGGACAAAATGCGAAAAAAAAAGGACTCCTTACACTTGAAAGTGAACTGAATAACATCCGAGATCCATTTCTTAATCTAGCCATTCAACTTATTGTTGATAAGGTAGAACCTGAAAACTTGAAAGACATCTTAGATTCAGACATCTACTATAATGAGTCCAACGGTAGGGAACTGTTAAAAAAAATTATTATTCGTGAGGGAGTATTACGAATTCAATCAGGTGACAATCACAGAAACATTCTCATCTGTACCAAAATATTTTTAGGCAAATTGGATCAGAGTTACTGGGCATGATTAACGTTAGCAATGTAATTTTATCGAGCCTTTCAAGCCGCCAAACATGTCGGCTACCAATTGCCTCTTCCAACTGATCGGCGGTATAGCCACAGTTCTCAAGTACATCATGCAGCCACCCGATGGCAACCGACTCTTTTCCACACCCGACGTCGGTAAGTACCCACGCTACATCGGCGCAATGAACAACATAATTAGGGCGATCTGCATTTTTCTCCTCCTGTCGGCAACATCGCTCTCATCCGGGAGCGATGTTGTTCTTTCCACTTGGATAGATCATTCATATAATGAGAGTATAAATTGCGCAACACACCTTTGTAGCTGGGCTAAGAAGATAGCATCAACCACCTCATTTGAAGCCAATTGAACAAGAGCAACGCTATCAATGTATTCCCAATAACCTGTCTGGGGAGATTACCATGAAAAACCAGCTCATTGTATCAGCATTTATTGTATGCCTAACTATAACAGTGTCTGGATGCACGCCCCAAAAAACCATGTTGCTTCGAGCTGAAGGATCTGGAATTTGTGAGGAAACTAAATCAGAAAAGATGTGGCAAAAAGGGAAAGGAGGTCCTTTTTTGACCTTGCAGGAAGCTGAGCAGTATGCTGCAGATTTACAACTAGGCGGTTACAATGATTGGAGATTGCCCAGTAAAGAGGA
>JAUVLX010000318.1 GCA_030600525.1 Desulfobulbus sp.
TGATAACGCCAGAAAAGTAATGGCCCCGTTCTGTAAGGTCTGTCCTACTTGCAATGGTAAGGTCTGTGTGGGACAGGTACCAGGGATGGGGGGGCTTGGAAGTGGTTCTTCTTTTAGTAACAACATCAAGGCCCTGGAAAAGGTTTGTTTCAATATGCGCCTTATCCATGATGTCGTCGAGCCTGATACTACTGTCTCGGTTTTGGGCAAAGAACTTGCTTTGCCGATTCTTGCAGCGCCCATCGGCGGCGTTTCTTTTAATATGGGTGGTGGTATTTCGGAGGCGGATTATGCTCTCGCCATCGTCAATGGCTGTAAGGCAAAAGGCACCATTGGCTGTGTCGGGGACGGTGTTCCTGAATTTATTTATCAGGCAGGGTATGCCGCTATCGCACAGGCTGATGGGCATGGTATACCCTTTATTAAACCATGGGAAGATGAAGAGTTTTACCAGAAGCTTGAACTGGCAAAGGCCACAGGCACCGACATTATCGGTATGGATATTGATGCTGCCGGTCTGATTACTCTGCGTAAGATGGGAAGACCTGTTTCACCCAAGTCCCTAGAGAAATTGACGGAAATAATCAGAAACATCGGTATGAAATTTATCCTCAAGGGGGTTATGACCCCAGATGAGGCCGAGCTGGCTGTCAGTGCTGGAGCCGATGCAATTGTCGTTTCCAATCATGGCGGAAGGGTGCTGGATTATACTCCAGGATCGGCCGATGTGTTGGAGGCCATTGCTGACAAGGTTAAAGGGAAGCTTACCATTTTGGCCGACGGCGGGATCCGTTCCGGTGCTGATGTACTTAAACTGCTTGCCCTTGGTGCTGATGCGGTGATGATAGGAAGACCATTTTCCATTGCCGCTGTCGGAGGCCTTCAGGAAGGGGTTGAGACCTATCTGGATACCTTGCTGATGGAATTAAAGCAGGCAATGGTCCTGACCGGGAGTGCCTCAGCAGCAACTGTTGACAGAAGTATAGTGTTTCGTCAGGACAGGTGATACAACCTGGTCCCCATTTTCTGCCAGCCCGTGCGCAGAGGTAAGCGCAGACTCCGTGGGGTGTTGCTAAATAGTTACCTTTTTTTTTGCCTGACGATTGGCTGTCAAAATGCCGGAAACGATCAACAAGGCACTGACAAGGTGCATGATACCAATACTTTCCTTTAAAAAGAAATAAGCCAGCAAGCCGCTGAAAAGAGGCAGCGTATAGTAGATCAGGCCTGCTTTTGAAGGGCCAATGGTGACTATGGCCTTGTTCCAGAGGAGAAAGGCAGTCAGAGACGCGAAGATGCCGATATAGAGAATTGCTAAGATGGTGGTGGTGCTGTAGTGGACCTGTGGTGTGGTTGTGGATTCCCAGATAAAGACCGGAAAAAGAAAGAGCAGGCCCAAGGAAAAGGTACTCAATTGAAAAGCCCAAATGCTGAGTTCTTTAGGTTTGTGTTTGATCAGGATACTGTAAATGGCAAAAATTAGCGATGCGGATAGCATCCAAAAATCTCCCACTGTAAAGGTAATATTGCTTAAGACCGACAGATCCCCTTTTGTGATGAGCAACAGTACTCCACAGGTGACCAGAACTATCCCCAGCATTTTATTGGCAGTGATCCGTTCTCCATATAAAATCCGTGACAGGATTACGATAAATATGGGAAAGGTGATGGCGATCAGGGACAGGTTGAGAGCTGTGGTTGTGTGGCCGGCAACGTAAATAAGGGTATTAAAGACTGTCACGCCCAGAAGTGCGGTAATGGAAAGGTACCGGATATTTTTCAGCAGCATTTGTCTTTCTGTCAAAAGCGGCTTTAAGGCAAAGGGGAGAAAGACGATTACCGCCACAACCCACCTCCAGAAAGCGATACTCACAGGAGGAACGACTTCACTGAGGCCACGGGCAACAATAAAGTTTCCCGACCAGATTGCTGTGGCTCCCAAGGCAAAGAGATAGCCGAAGAGTGCCTGTTGCCGTGCGGTGCTCATTGAATATTGAGTTCCTTGTTTGTGAGAGGTGGAGAGTACAATAAGGACCCTAACGTAACGAGTCGTTAGAAAAGGTGGTAGGTGCTCATCTATTGCTATCTGGCTTCAAGACATCGATACAAAGTGGTCACCAGAACATTGTTGTGATAACGGATGGGGAAACAGTTCAATGGCCGCAGCATTTTTTGAATTTTTTGCCGCTGCCGCAGGGACAAGGAGCATTTCGACCAATTTTCCCGGTTGCAGGCTTTTGGCGAGCGTTGTTTTCTGTTATCTCTCCGGAAACATACAACCAGTAACCGTCTTCTTTGACAAAATGACTCACTTCATGTAGTTGGCTGATTCTTCCACTGTCCATCGCTGTTGCTGTAAATTCCACTGTCCCCTTATGGTCGTTTACCCTACCTTTACTGGTACGCATAATTTTTAAACCGCACCAGTTTGCAATGGTTGTCGGATCGATGGTCTGGGGCCTGGTGGATGGGTGCCATGTCTGCAGTATATAGGCCGTCTTGTTTGCAACATACCCACTATAGCGGGAGCGCATCAAGGCTTCGGCTGTAGCAGCGTAGCTTTTGCCGGTGTGTAGAGGTTCGCAGCATTTGCCGTAGACAAGGCCGGAACCACAAGGGCACAACTGCAATATGTCCACGTTTGTTTTTTTAGCGCTACTCTCAGCCATGGCTTCCTGGAGTGGCAATTTTAAGGCCGATAATCCCGGCCAGTATAAGTGCCAGGCTGATCATTCTGACAGCGTTTGCTGGCTCCTTGAACAGTAATATGCCCAGGATAACCGTGCCCAACGCACCAACGCCAACCCATACGCTGTAGGCCGTGCCCAGGGGCAGCGACTTCATTGAAATTCCCAGCAGCCAGAGACTGATTGCCATGGCAATGATGGTCCATACCGATGGCCATAGTCGGGTGAAACCTTCTGAATACTTTAATCCCACAGCCCAGCCGGTTTCAAAGAGGCCTGCGAGAAAGAGAATAAACCTGTTCATCAGTTTTCCTGTAATTATAAACAAGGGATGTCTCACGCCTCTTACCGTAAAAAAGAGTGAGTGTCTTTCTTTATTTTGGGTCGAGCAAGGGGGGACAGAAAAGGAAACCACTTTCAAGCAGCGGTGGAAAAATAGCAACTATGGCTCATGTTTCTTGTTTACCTCCTTTGTGGTACCTGCCAATAAATTTCACTCTATTATTTGCTTTTTGCAAGCAGTGCAGGGGGGATTTCTTTTGTTGTTTTTGTACCAAAATAAAAGCATTTGACCCTTTTAATATAGACGGCATTGACCAGCTTGCTCTATAGTATCGTCAAGAACAAGAGGGATTATGAATAAGAAGGGGGAGCAACACATTGCCATCCCGTAATCTACGATTTTCGTAGTGGTGTCCGTGTGACTCCGAGCTGCGGATGACCTGGTTTCGAGTGAAAAGATGTAATTATTAAAAACACCGCTATCCGTAATCAATTAATAACAACAAAATAAAGAGCAATAGAACAATGAGTGAAGAAAAAAAAGTAAACATTATCGTATTGGTACCGGCAGGCCGGCTACCGCTTGATATCATGGCTGCTGCCCATCGTCTGGCAGAGCAATATGGTTTAGGCGTATACCTGACACCGGTTCAGAACCTTCGTTTGACAGGTGTTTCAGAAGGGATTGCCGCCGCAATCAAAAAAGAGCTGGCCGCCTTGGGAGCCACCTTTAAGGGACCTGGAAAATTTCTTCTGCCAAAGGTCTGTGCCGGTCAGGAACAATGCAATCTTGCCATCATTGATACCGTGGCGATGAACCAGAAAATTCTCGATAAATTCGGTGACCTGCCCAACGTAAAAGGAAAGGTCAAGATGGCTATCTCCGGTTGTACCATGTGCTGTTCCAATCCAAAACTCACGGATATTGGTCTTATAGCCACCAAAAAGGGTTTTGAGGTATTTGTCGGGGGCAAAGGCGGACCATCTCCGAAAATCGGTAAGCGGATTGCCAAGGGAGTTGATGAGGAGCGGGTGCTGGAGATAATTGGTGAACTGGTTGCTTTCCACGATCGTAAAACAGAGAAGAAGCAACGGCTGTTTAAACTGATGGAGGACTCTGAGTTCCCCTTTGCTGAAGTATAGCAGACTTTTTCAGGATATTTCCATATTCACAGATCTCAAAGCAGCCACATTGCAGGTTATAAAGCAACGTGGCTGCTGTGGAGTA
>JAUVLX010000065.1 GCA_030600525.1 Desulfobulbus sp.
GTGGCATAAATGCACCAAGTCCCCAGCCGAAGAAAACGACACCAAAGTTCATACCCAGATTTTTAGCACCAAAGAAGTCAGCGATAAAAGAAGGCATCAGGGATAACAATCCACCATACTGCCAGTATCCGATACCTACACAGACAAACAGCAGAAAGATATTGTTAGACTTCATGATCATCGGCATACAAGCCAGAGCAAGAGCAGCAACACCACTATTCAGGGCGTATGCTTTCATGCGGCTCCAGCCATCAGAGTAGATACCAGTACATGGACGGCCAGCAGCATTCATAATACCGCCGTAAGATGCCAGAATCCAGCCGTTTGCCGCGAGGAAAGGAATAGCCTTCGCACTTTTCGCAAGCAGACCAGCAGCGTTACCGATAATGAGCAGGCCAGACTGGGTAGCAAGAATAAACATAACCAACAACATCCAATACTGAGGAGTTTTGATCATTTGCTGCCATTGCCAATTCTTATGGGTTGCTACTGCATGTTTCGGAGCAGCTGCACCCTCTTTTACCGGAGCTGCAGGAGGTACGTATCCCTTAGGAGGGGTAAGCAGTAACTGTCCTGCGACAATAACGACTACCGCAAAGAAGAGACCCAGAGCAATAAAGCTTCCTGATATACCGAACTTATCAATCAGAAAACGCGCGAGTGGTGCAATATAAAGCGCTGCACCACCGTACCCCATAACAACCAGACCGGCTATAACACCACGACGATGTGGGCCAAACCATGCCAATGCTGCCGGAGTTGGGGAGGCATAACCAATACCCATTGCCGCACCACCCAAAACACCGAATCCGATCATCAGGCCGGTGTAGCTTTTCATGTAACCGGCGACAATACAGCCAATGGCAAGAAGAAGCCCACCCAGGGTAGCACCAAACTTGGGACCAAAGGCATCCCTGATTTTACCACCAGGAATCATGGTTAGGGTAAAGAATATGATACAGATGGAAAACGGTGTAGCTGCCTGAGCATTTGAAAGGTATGTCCAGCCGGCGTTAACGCCTTCCATCGTCTGGCCAGCCAACTCTGTATTTACCAGAGCTTTTTTCCAAACACTCCATGCATACAGAATACCCAAGCAGGCGTTGATCGCTGTACCCGCGAACGTAGTAATCCAAGCTTGTACAGGCACTGTGTCTTGACTCATGAAACTTACCTCCCCCTTGTATGATTTACTATTGCTGCAGAATACGGAGTTGACTCCCCGTATCTATTTATGGACAACGCAATCAATACAACCACTTCAGCAAGAAATAGGAAATGAAGTGTAGCCCTTATAACAATCCGTATTCTGCGAGTCAAGTGATAAAAAACGTAAAAACAGGCCAAGATGTGGCACTGGGGCGGAAGCAGGGATACGGCATGAAAAATGCAGGAAATTCAGCAACATACGTGCAAAAATCTGAAAACTATAACAGATAAAAAATATACTGGCAAGCGCCTGGTCATTTTTTTTGACTTATACCCTCCGCTAGACCAGCAACAATGAATGGGGATTCAGTGATAATTCCCTTAAAATCAATTATTCTTTCATGCTTGCCTTTTCAGTAGGCCTCACACACCTTTCCACATCAAGTATTCCCCCGAAGTGCAATATATACTGACAATGCCAATCCCCTACTACAGGTCTCCCCTCCTTCTGAAACTCGAAAAATAAATATTTATTTTTTCCCCGATGACCACCACCACACCTGACGAATCATCCCTCGCCAACGCTTGCAGAAGACTGAGCAGCAGTATAGGCGCGTTCGCCAGTGTCAAGATATCTAAAGGTTACCGCCACCTGCTATTTCCTGAGCCCTGCCATTTACTTTAATCATATAATGAAAAGAGTCTATTCTGCCTCCCGGTTGAAAGGTTAGTCACCAAAGAGACGGTTATTGTGTAATAATAGATTATGTGCTACGTTGTGTGGATATAATTTATTCATTCAAAGTCATTCACATTACCTATATAGCAACTATGATACGCTTTCTTACCCAGCTAAAATACTGAATAATTGGTCAAAAAAATGTCCACGTTATTCTCTCTGTAAGTTTCACTTCTGTTAACTCCCAAAATTATATTTCCACTCCATGCACAGCACCGAATCAGAATCTTCCGAACAGGAACCCGAATTTTCTACAGAGGCAACTCTGCTGAGTGAAATTTATGGCTTCCTCGCCCTGACCATGCGCTATCCGAGTTCTTCCTTTCTTGACGGGCAGTTTCTTGATGCATACGAAGCGTTATTACAATCTCTTGATTGGAAAGAAGAATATACAAACATCCAAGAGTGGCGGGCACAAACAAATGACATTATCAATGACCTCCAAATTGAATACACGCGGCTCTTTATAAATACAGCTCAAGGAAAAACCATTCCTCCGTATGCGTCAGTATATAGGGATGGTGACAGATCCATCCAGGGCAAGACCACTGAAAAAATCAAAGATTTTTATCGAAGTTGCGGGTATGAAGTCACATCATCCACTGAACCACCAGACCATATCCAGCATGAGCTTGAATTTTTAGCCGCACTCGCTGGCGAAAACAGACAGGAAGAGGAGACTCTCTTTTTACACTCCCTCTTTCGGCCATGGTTTATACGATTTTCAAAGCACAGTATACATGAAGCTCGTCACCCATTTTACAGGGTGTCGATACAATTAATTGATTTTTTCACCAAGGAGGAACAGTAAATGGCAATACATCTTTCCAGGCGGAATTTTTTAAAGACCGCCTCCATTGCCGCTGCGTCCGTGCCGCTATCAAAAGTAGTGGCGAAAGCAGAGACTGGAGTTACAAAAGCACCACTGGTACCCCCAGGAAGCTTTAAAGATACCAACACGGTTGTTGGTGGTGTCTGCGAAATGTGTTTCTGGAGATGCCAGCTGGTTGGAAAAGTTCGTGATGGCCGCCTGGTAAAGATTGAAGGTAACCCAAAGTCCATAGACAATGGCGCCTCAATATGTGCTCGTGGTAACGCTGGCGTAAAGCTACTTTATGACCCAGATCGCCTAAAATACCCCATGAAAAATGTTGGCAAACGGGGCGCTCCCAAATGGCAGCGCATCACCTGGGATGAAGCACTGGACACCTGTGCCACCCAGCTGAAACAAGTAATCAGCAAACATGGACCTGAAGGGCTTGCAATATTCCCCCATGGGGCATCTGCCAGTTATCCTTTCCATTTTTTTGAACACACTGTTGGCACACCCAACGTGTCTGAAGCGTCTTTCTTCCAGTGCCGCGGCATCAGGGATATGGCCTATATGGCCACCATCGAGCAGCCCCCTGGAGAAAACGTGGACATGCCTAACACCAAGGTGATTTTCCTTTTAGGCGGTCACTTTGGTGAGAATGTTCATGTCTCTCACCTCAAACGCTACCTCAAAGGATTGGAGAACGGAGCAAAACTGATTGTCGTTGATCCACGTTTTTCAGCATCAGCAGCAAAGGCAGATATCTGGGTACCCATTCGTCCTGGAACGGACACGGCCATGCTCCTGGCAATGATGAACTACCTGATCCAGAACGATAAATATGCAGCAGACTTTATCGATGAATACGGTGAAGGGTTTGAAGAGTTTGCAGAAGGTATCAAGGAATGGACCCTAGAAAAAGCTGCTGCTGAATGTGACATTCCTGCTGCACAAATAAAGGAAGTCGCAGACCTGCTGGCTGCCAACATGCCAAACGTATCCATCCACCCTGGTCGCCATGTGTCCTGGAATGGTAATGACTTTCAACGTCAACGTGCCCTTGCCTGCCTTACCGGCGTACTTGGCGCCTTTGGCGTTAAAGGCGCATTTGTTCCGCCCATTAAACCCGAAGGAATTAAAAAGGTAAAATGGCCCCATAGTGACCATGATCCTGACCTGCTCAGTGACTATTCTGACAACTCGTATGAGTTCTCTCCTCCAGGCACACCGACAGATTTGATTAGGGATGCAGCCATTACCGGTAAGCCCTATGCTATTAAAGGATGCGTTATCTGGGGCCAGAACCCGATTCAAACTATCCCCAACCAGGAAAAAACCATCAAGATGCTTGAGCAGATGGATTTTGTCATGTGTACGGATGTCATGCCCACAGACATCACCATGTATGCCGACATTCTCCTGCCCGAATGCTCCTATCTTGAGCGCTACGATTACATAAAGACAGGCACCCAGTGGAACTTTGCAGATAAACAACAACAGTATATCGCCCCTCGCATGCCTCTGGTAGACCCTGAATTTGAGCGTAAAGACGGCATCTGGATCACCAATGAACTCGCCAAGCGGATGGGATACGGTGAATTCATTCCTACCAAGGATCAGGTTGAGATGGTCAATACCCGTCTCGCCGGCGTTGGCCTTAGCATAGATAAAATTCGTGCTGAAGATGGGATCCACATCCAACCGGGTGAAGATCCATACGGCATTTCCGAGGACATGACGGTTATCTTTTACAATGAAGATTTGGAAGATGCGGGGTATCCGCCGATTCCCACCTATATTGCGGTGGAAAGGGCTCCTCAAGGATACATGCGCCTTTTATACGGTCGTTCGCCGGTACACACCTTCAACCGTACCCAGAACAACTCATGGCTGATGGCCGCTATGGATAGCACCCCCGTATGGCTCAACGACAAAGTTGCCTCCACGTTGGGTTTTAAAGAAGGTGACACCGTCTCCATGGTAAACCAAGACGGTGTTAAGTCACGCACTACGGCTACCGTCAAGGTAACACCGGGTATTCGTGAAGATGCGGTTTATATCTACCACGGCTTTGGCTCCATGAACCCGGAACTGACAACAGGGTATAATAAAGGCATCGATGACACGAGCCTTATTACCAAGCTTGCTATTGATCCTGAAACTGGTTGCCATGGTATGCGCAATAACTTTGTCAAACTTGTGAAAGTCAGTTGATGGCTGCATAAAACTACACGTCCGCAATCATCAACTAAGATATTCTCTGGAGGAATGAGAAATGCAATATGGCATGATTATCGATATCGACAAATGTGTGGGCTGTCACGCCTGCACAATTGCCTGTAAAGCTGAGTGGGAGGTGCCTGCTGAGTTTGGACGCAACTGGGTACATCGACTTGGACCGGCAAATACATCGGCCGGCATGTCCTACACCTATTACCCTGGGCTTTGTAACCACTGCGACGCCCCCCCTTGTGTTGACGTCTGCCCTGCTGACACGGTCAATATGACCATGAAGGATGCAAAGACCGGAAAGACTGTCACCATGGAAGTTGCTGCAACCTGGAAAGACCCATTTAACGGTACGGTCCAGATTGACAAAGAACGCTGTATAGGCTGTGGTGCCTGCCGTGATGCCTGCCCCTATGATGCCAGGTACATTAATGAAGACCTCGCCGATGATGAAAGCGACGGTAAAGCAGACAAATGCACTTACTGTATGCCAAGGGTTGCAGAAGGACTGCTCCCCGCTTGCGTTCAGACCTGTCTCGCAGGGGCCAGGATCTTTGGCGACCTTGATGATCCCAATTCGGAAGTCTCGAAATATGTCAAAAAGGGTGCTGTGGGTCTCACATCATCCGCTGTTCAAATTGGACCCAACGGCCGCTATTTCGGCAGCAAAAAGGCTGACATGGAACTGCTGATGCAGAGCGCTCCTCAGGAAATGCCTGAAGCTTCACTCAGGCGTATCATGCTGGCTAAGATGTCACAACCTGCATTGAAGCAGATCAAGGAACTAGGATTTTTAGGTTTGGCTGGCGGTCTTTTGGTCAAGTCGCTCAAACAGGAAGAAGAGTAAACCAGTCCTCTCATTATATTGGTTATAACCCGCCACTTAAGTGTGGCGGGTTATTTTCTATCATGACCACGCAACCAGATTTCAAACAGTACCAACACCTCACCCGATCTTGTTTTGTCAACGCACCATTTGATCGCCTTTGCAACGACCTGCGTCCCTTATTCTTTGATCACAAACTCCAACCTGAAATAGGCCTTGAAGGTAATTTCCTGTGGACCGAACCTGAAAAAAACTTCCAGGGCATCGCTGACAGACTCAGGGACAATGGCCTCTCCTGTACCTTACATGCTCCTTTTCACGACCTTGTTCCTGGTGGATTTGACTCTCAAATCATATCCTTATCACGCCAAAAGCTCCACCGAGCCTTCTCACTGCTCCCTATTTTCAAGCCCAAAAGCATTGTCTGTCACCTTGGTTTCGAACCATATAAACATGCCCATGATCTTGAGCGCTGGTTGGATGTAAGTGCAGAAACCTGGAGCCGTTTGTTGCCACTGGCAGCGCGGGAAAACATACCGGTCATGTTCGAAAACACCTACGAGCCAGATCCATCAATTCACCTGGCTCTTTTTTCAAGGCTCGACCCGTTTACGTTCAAATTCTGCCTGGATGTAGGCCATGTACTAGCTTTTTCCAACACCACCTGGCAAGAGTGGGTTGAAAGTCTTCTCCCCTGGCTGGGGCAAGTCCACTTGCACGACAACGACGGTACCAGAGATGCCCATCTAGCAATTGGTGCAGGTTCTTTTGACTTTGCCGGCTTTTTCAAAAGTATACAAAACCAGCATTTACTCTGCACCCTTGAACAACGCTCGGTGCAAGATGTTACAACAAGTTTTAAAAAACTTGATTCGTTGGAACCGACCTTCCTCACAACAGATCTTACCCAAAATAAATAACGCAAAAAAATGGGCAACACTTCTGTCCGAGCTCTACCTGTCAGCAATATAAAAAACTAGGGGTAAATGGTTGGCCATGATGGTAACATGCCACTATCTGATCGATATTCTTGTGACAAATTAAGATTCAACTTTTGCTCAATGAAAAATGTGTCGATAAAAAGGCATGGAAGATAATACAGTCCACTCCCAATCAACTCATTCGCCAGCAGAGGATGAGACAATAAAAGCCGACAACGACGGAGGTATATCCAGGCCACCTGTTGATTGGCATAAGGCGACAACGCAGCCTACCTTTGTCATAGAGGATTCTTTTTTTCGTTCCCGTACGCCTCGGCCTGTTCACTGGTCCATAGCATGGTCGGACCTGATGATGACGATGTTTATCCTCTTTCTCACCCTTTTTGTCTACCAACTTGCCAATCGTGAGTTTCTTGACCAAGAAAGTGTTGAAGTGGTAGCAGGGACAATCATTTCTACTCCCCCTTTATCACCAGAGGCAACCGTACCGTTCCACCCTATCTCTCCCCAGATTTCAAAACATCGCTCCGACACGCTTAAATCCGTAGAGCGTGTGTCTGAAGAAGAAATCAAGGCGAACGAGAACCTTGCAGGAAAAGAAATTCCAATTAACATTATTGAAACTGATTTAACCAGGCCGCTCCCTGCACAGCCTGTTCTCCCCCCACTCTCCCCGACATCTTCCGATACGGTTATTCCACGCGAACTGGTGATTGAAGAATCCTGGCAGGTTGAAGAAAGAACGAACAAAGAACTAGTTGAACAAACGACTGTCGACGAAAAAATCTTTACTGAAATTTACGACCTTTCCAAGACGACCCTTGCCGATGAGAAAATGACCAGGTTTGCCTCGGTGGAGTTAATTCCAGATAAAGCGGTACGCATCATCCTTGCAGGAGACCTGCTTTTTGATTCAGGCATGGCAGAGATATCACATCAGGCCCTGGAGTCCCTTCGCAGCCTGTCTGTCATAATCGCGCAGACACCTTACATGATAAACATAGTTGGCCATACAGATTCCGTCCCCATGCATTCGCAGCTTTTTCCAACCAACTGGGAGCTATCAGTTGCAAGAGCGAGTCGCGTCGCACGTTTTCTTATCGAGGATATTGGGGTTCCGGGCAGGCAAATAGTGGTATCAGGATTTAGTTATTTCCGACCGGTTCAACCAAACACCAACGAAAAGAACAGAAGTAAAAACAGAAGAGTGGAAATCATCCTCTCCAAAGAAACACCGCCTGCAGTTGACAGGACCAAGCCTGCTCAATAATAAAATAAGGTTATCATGAGAAGACAAAACCTGATCGGATTTACCCTGTGTGTTGTTATTTTTGTTACCGGTTTCCTGATCAAAGGCAACCTGGGGCTGTATTTTAATTTTGCAGGACTGTCAATCGTTCTCGGTGGCAGCGCTGCCGCAGCTCTATTAAGTTTCAAGATCAGCAGATTAAAGATAGTTTATCTGGTTATCCGCGCCTCGTACACCCAAAGAAACATTTCCGAAGAGGATATTGTCAACATCCTGATCAACCTTGCCATAAAATCCCGCATGGAAGGCGTCTTATCACTGCAAGAGGAAGAACACGAAACATCCATCCTCTTTCTCCGCAGGGGGCTTGGCTGTCTGGTTGACAATTACGAACCTCATCAAATTCGCGATATTTTAAACACAGAAATGTATTTTTTTAAACTGCGCCGCGAAGACAGTGAAAGAATCCTGCGTACCATCGGCGATTTTTTCCCTGCATTTGGCATCATAGGTTCTGTTGTCGGCCTTATTTCCATGCTGGCAGGTATTGGCGATACTTCTGTCATCCTTAAAACAGTCCCGGTTGCTCTCACGTCGACCCTGTACGGGCTTATTTTTGCTAATTTCTTTTTTATACCCTTTGCTGCCAACCTCAGGGAACGAACCAATCATGAGCTGCTGCTTCAAAAAATCATCATGGAAGGTGTCATTGCCATCCAAAGTGAACTTAACCCCACTATTTTAAAAACAAAACTCCTCTCATTTCTTACCCCTTCTGCCCGACATGCAGACCTGGTACCACTGGCCAAGATCAGGAAGAGATTTAACATAGCCGATCCCCTGATTCACACAACGACCGATCCTAACCGGAAGTAATTCAGCCAAGAAGAGGATGGCGAAATTTCACAGGTAAGTGTAGTATATTTTCTTTTAGATACTGCTCCCTGTAAATGCGTGATTACTGCTCACGCAAAACTTGCCAGCCAGAGCCATGTACCAGTTAATTCCCCTTGCTCTCTCCATCTTATTGCTGTGTGGTTGCTCACCGGCAACAGTCAGCACCATTACCAGCCAGCCAGAAACTAGGGAATTGCTTCCTGCTGAAATAGTCGAGCTGGTAGAAGGGAACACTCTCTACGTTCAGTCTTCTGAAGAGGATAGCTATCTTTTTTTTGACCCTTCAAGCCGTTTGTTTACCAAAGATCTCTACGCTAACAGGGATACCGGAAAATGGGACGTCAGTGAAGACGGCCAAGTGTGTTTGAAGATGAAAAGCTGGTGGTATGGAGACTTGAAATGTTACCGGATTTTCATGAAGGGTGACCGTGAAAAAATTTACCTGGCTAATAGTTCCGATGTAGTCGAATATTCTGCAAAATATTTCGCAGGGGACAGCAACCATATTTTCATTGCTACTCCTGCCAAGAAAAAAAGCTACCGTAAATCTGCCCGAAAACAACAGCAACAAGGAGTATCCTCTTCTCCTAAGGGGCAAAATACTCCTAGCCAGAAACAAAAAACTGAGCACTTCGGGGTTACAGAGCCCGCAACGACCGATCATGTAACAAAAGATACCCAAGCCACAGTCAAATGGGTTGCTAAAAACTGCCCTGGGTGCAATATGGCCGGTGCTGATTTATATAAAGCTAATTTAATTGCGGCAAAACTGGCTGGCACCAACCTAGAGGATGCCAACCTGCAGATGGCAAATCTGCGTCGAGCGGACCTCCAAGGGGCTAACCTTAGAGACGCGATCCTCAAGTATGCCAATCTCCCTGGGGCAAATCTCCAAGACGCAGACCTCAGAGGTGCCGATCTCCAAGGTGCAAATCTTATCCGCGCCAATCTCACAGGGGCAAAACTCGATGGGGCCAACCTGCAGGAAGCTCATTTAGACGGCGTCATCGGTCTTGACTGACCAGTCACAGATAGCAACGAACAACGAAATCGACCAACCCCCCATTAACTCCCTCAATCCTTAATTTTTCTTTTCTGCCTATGTCAGCACCATTTGTTCATCTTCACGTCCATACCCAATACTCCATGCTCGACGGCGCCATCCGTCTCAAAGACCTTCTCGACAGGACCCGCGAGTTCGACATGTCAGCAGTTGCGGTTACCGACCACGGCGCTATGTACGGGGCCCTTGAATTTTACGAAAAAGCCACCAAGGCAGGAATAAAACCGCTTGTGGGGTGCGAGTTTTACATGGCAGAAAACGGTATGGCTATTCATGACCGTTCTGCAGGCCACAACTTTCATCTGGTTGCACTTGCAACCAACGCCGTTGGCTATGCAAACCTGATGAAACTCACATCCATAGCCCAGCGGTTTGGATTTTATTATAAGCCCCGTATCGATTTCCAGACCCTCTACAAGCATAACGAAGGCCTGATAGTCCTCACCGCCTGTCTCCACGGTGAAATCCCCTGGAGAATTACCCACAATGATATGAACGGTGCCAGGGCCAAGGCAAAGGAAGTTCAACAGGTCTTTGGGGACAGGCTCTACTTTGAAATGCAGGAAAACGGCATTGTCGAACAGACTATTGCCAACAAAGGTATCATGGAGCTTGGCGAGGAACTCGGCGTCAAACTTGTGGCGACCAATGATTGCCACTACCTGAGCAAAGAAGAATCCTATGCCCATGAAGTTCTGCTCTCCATCCAGACCGGGAAGACCATTACAGATCCCAACCGGTTCCGGTTTCCGACCCAGGAGCTGTATTTCAAATCAGCAGAGGAGATGGCCAACCAGTTTCATTACTTCCCTGAAGCTGTTACCAACACTCTAGAGGTAGCTGAACGCTGCAATCTTGAGCTGAAATTCGGTGCCCACCATTTCCCCATCTTCCCTATTCCAGATGACGATTCCCTGGAGAATGTATTTGAAACAAACTGTTGGGAAGGTTTACAGAAAAGGCTCGACCACCTCCATGAGCTACAGGAAGTCACACCGGAACTGGAGAAGACATATAAAGACCGGTTGACCATGGAGATAGGGGTCATTAAAACCATGGGGTTTTCAGGCTACTTCCTTATTGTTGCCGATTTTATCACCTGGGCAAAGGAACATCAAATTCCAGTCGGACCAGGTCGTGGCTCAGGAGCCGGAAGTCTAGCGGCTTTTTGCATGTTTATCACTGACATAGACCCCATTCCCTATGGACTCATTTTTGAGCGTTTCCTGAATGTGGAACGTATGTCCATGCCCGACTTTGATGTTGATTTCTGCAAGGATCGAAGAGACGAAGTCATTGACTACGTTCGCAGTAAATATGGTGGTGACGATTATGTCGCCCAAATTGTTGCCTACGGTTCCATGAAAGCAAGGGCGGTTCTGCGTGATGTCGGCCGGGTGCTGGAAATCCCCCTACCTATAGTGGACCGGATTGCCAAACTGGTCCCAGACGAGTTGAAAATCACCTTGAAAAAGGCGATCGACAAAGAGCCTCGCCTCAGGGACGCGATGAAGGATGAAAATGTCCGCGAATTGCTCACTGTAGCACAAACCCTGGAAGGACTCTCACGGCATAAATCAACCCATGCTGCTGGGGTCGTCATCTCTCCAACGCCTCTGGTCGATTACCTGCCGGTCTGTATCGGCCCTAACAAGGAAATCCTGACCCAGTACGACATGAAGTACACCGAGAAAACCGGACTGATCAAGTTCGACTTCCTCGGCTTAAAGACCCTTACCGTCATAGATCGCGCCTTAAAGCTCATAGCCTATGATGTCGGCAAAGAAATTGAGCTCAGCAAAATACCCATGGACGATGCCAAGAGTTACGACCTGCTCTGCCGCGGAGACAGCCTTGGTGTTTTCCAATTGGAAAGTGATGGTATGCGTGAATTGCTGATTAAGATGCACCCAGAACAGTTCACCGACCTCATCGCTCTGGTTGCCCTTTATCGGCCAGGACCACTGGACTCCGGCATGGTTGACACTTTTGTTGAAACCAAACATGGAAGGCAGTTACCAGACTACCCTCTACCACAGATAAAACCTGTCCTGGAAGAGACATACGGCGTTATTGTCTACCAGGAACAGGTCATGAAAATTTCCAACATTCTCGCAGGGTACAGCCTGGGAGATGCAGACATCCTTCGTCGTGCCATGGGAAAAAAAATCCCCGAGGTCATGGAAGAGGAACGGGAAAAATTCATGGCAGGTGCTGAGAAACTTGATGTTCCCGAAAAAAAAGCCAAATACATCTTTGACCTCATGGCCAAGTTTGCAGGATATGGCTTCAACAAGTCCCATTCAGCTGCCTACGCCCTTATTGCCTATCAAACGGCCTACCTTAAGGCCCACTACCCTGCCCAATTTCTTGCAGCACTCCTTTCCTGCGATGTTGACAACACGGATAAGGTGGTCAAGTATATCTCGGAATGCAAGCAGATTAATATTGACGTATTGCCACCCGATATAAACGAATCCTATCATGACTTCACGGTCATCAAGGATCGCATCAGGTTTGGCCTTGCAGCCGTGAAAAACGTCGGTGGAGCAGCCCTCGATTCTATTCTGGAAGAACGTAAGAAAAATGGATCTTTCACCTCTTTAGGTGTTTTCTGCAGCCGGATTGATGGCAGCCGAGTGAATCGAAAAGTCATCGAAAGCCTCATCAAAGCAGGGGCATTTGATTCCATGAAGGGCAAACGCTCCCAATTTATTGAGGTTCTTGACCACGCACTTGAGCAGGCTAAGGCGATTCAACGTGATCGCATGAGCGGTCAAATGAGCCTCTTTGCCTTAGGCAGCCAGACCGATTCTACCAGTTCAACAGAAATCACCCTTCCCGCAATAGATGAATGGCCTGAATTAAAGAAACTTGCTTACGAAAAGGATACTGTCGGCTTTTTCCTCACCGGCCATCCACTGGAAGGTATTAAAGAGGAAATGAGCATGATCACTGATACCGATGTTGAAAATGCCAACACTTGGCGGGACGGTCAACCTATTCGGCTCGGTGGCCTCATCTCCAGTTACAAGGAACATAAATCCAAAAAAGGCGACAGAATGGCCTTTACGTCCATTGAAGACATGACTGGCGAAATCGAAGTTATTGTCTTTCCATCCACCTTTGCTGAATGTTCCGAGATCCTCAGAAGTGATCTACCATTGGTGGTCCTGGGAACTGTGCAGCAAGGGGAACGAGGGGCCAAAATAATAGCACAGGAAATCAGCTTGGTTCAACGGGCCATGGAAAAGTATACTGAAAAAGCTGTTATAACGTTGCAAGCTGAAGCCACCTCACGTCAGCATTTAACCCAACTCAAGGAAATTCTATACAGATATCACGGGCTCACCCCGCTGCACCTAACCCTTCATTTTGATGGGAGGGGAGAGGTGGATATCGATATACTTAAGGATCTGACTATAAAATCCTGCCCCGATTTTATCCGCGACGTAGTAGACTTATGCGGCAGCCGGACCCTTTCACTGCGTATGACCCCCCCCGAGGTAAAGCGGCGTGGGAATGGAAATGGAAAATATGGTTATAACAAAAAAGCCCATGCATAAATGAGTCTGTTGAATTACTAGGATTTTCGTTCAAGGTCGAGGCATGATGAAAAAATAACCACAGGTATATAATTGATATTCCGAGGATTATTTTTTCAG
>JAUVLX010000112.1 GCA_030600525.1 Desulfobulbus sp.
TTTGGTCCCGTTATATGCCCCGATTCCGGGAAATGTCTTTAACCCTGCCAGGCTAGAGGTGTTGATCAGGAACCCGCTTCCCTGGCTCTTCATGTGGCGTAGCATAGTATAGCTTACCCGAACAAGGGCTTCAAAGTTAACCCGTACCATGTGACATAAGGCATCTACATCTGCCTCGTCCACATTGCCGATATGCATCACCCCTGCATTATTAAATACATAGTCCAGCTGATTAAAACTGGTCAATGCCGTCTGTAACAAACGCTCCGGTAGGGATGGGTCAGTGATATCACCGACAACAATAACCGCATGCTGAAGTTGCCCGGCAAGCTCAGCAAGTTTTTGTTCATTGCGACCGGTCAGGATAAACCTGACCCCGTCCTGCTCCAGCATTTTAGCGGTTGCAGCGCCAATACCGCTGCTTGCTCCGGTGATCAGTAAAACCTTTCCATTCAAATTCATCTACCGTTCCTCCTTGATATAAACCGTCGTGCAAACCTGAACTGGGTGACGACCCCAATCTTCTTTTTATAGCATCTTAACTATACAAGATAAGGTGATTTATCTCCCATAAAGCATTTTCAATCTTCAAGAAATCCGCCTGGAAGCGAAGGGACTATCAAATAAAGATGAGTACATGCATCTGTTGCAGATTTGACGGATAGCATGCCCCCCACCTTAGCGATGGCTGCTTGCAATACTGTTGTTACCTCAACCTTAATTGCCAGAGAAAACTCATAGGCCACCTTTACCGACCTGCCTTCCATGGAAGTACGGATTACCAGACTGCTGTCGCTGGCAAGCTGATCCAGGCAAAGATCAAAAACGCGGTAAAAAATGTGCTGGAGTAAAGAAGGATCGTTGTGTACCGCGACTATATTTTCTCCCGGATGCACCTCGAAACTGACCTGTTCTAACCGTGCGAACCGGCTAAGAAAAGTATACTCTTCCAACAGCAGTTCATTGACGCTAAACGTCGCGTATTCAGCATCGGGTCGATGAGCCAACCCACTGAGATGGTGCAACAAATCCGCAGCAACAACGATCCGGCGCTCAATGGATGCGATTGCCTTTTGCATCCGTTCCATGGTTGTTTCATCTCCACCCATCTCGGAAAACTCTATAAAATCGCTTACCAACCCATTGGATTCCCGAATAATGCCGAGATGATTTTTCATGTCGTGGGAGAACCCTGCCATCAGCCGCCCAAACGTCTGGACCTGTTCATGGCGAAGAGCATTTTCTGTGACCGCGTCAATTATCATGTTGCGTTTCGCTCCTTTTATGATCGGCTTGCTGAATCTTGTTGAGCAGTTCTCCCAGGTCGACCGGTTTCATAATATAATCAAAGGCTCCTTTTTCCATGGCCTCGATCCCTGAGGCTGTTGAACCGTGGCCGGTCAGCATGATCACTTCTACCTTGCGATCTCGCCCCTTGATCTCAGCCAGCATGTCCAATCCATTCATGTCGGGCATTTTCAAATCAAGAATAACTATATCAGGTTTGAATTCCTCTATTTTTACCAACCCATCGGCTCCGCTGTGTGCTTCTGCCGTTTCAATACCGCGCAAGCACAAACGCTGGCACAAGGTTGATGCAAACTCGACCTCATCATCAATGATCAACAATTTTGCCTCTATCATATGTCCTCCTTCAATCGTGCTTAACCGGCAGGGTAATTACAAATATCGTTCCCTTGCCGATTTCCGACTGCACCTTGATTGTTCCTCCAAGTTTTTTCAGTATACCGTAGGATATGGATAATCCCAATCCAGTCCCTTTGCCTGTTTCCTTGGTGGTAAAAAACGGATCAAAAATACGGCGCTGCACATCTGCCGACATCCCTTCTCCGGTATCTGTAATTTTTACCTCTATTGTGTCCTGATCAATTTTGCTACTGCTGAGCAGAATCTGGCCATCCTTGCCGATGGCATCCACCGCATTATTGACAATATTTAAAAAAACCTGTTGCAGTTGACTTCGATCGCTGAAAATTTCATGAATCGTATCATCCAAATCAAAATCTATGCTTATCTGATTATAGGTTGCTTCCTTGGCTAAAAAGGCAACCACTTCCCGCAGCAACACGTTGATCTCAATCTCTTCCGTCTGAACATCCGTATGACGCGCAAAACCCAAAAGGCGGTGGGTAATGGTCTTGCACCGAAGCACGCTGTCCTGGATGCCATCCAGAGCGTCCTGCATCTCTTCCTTATATTGAAAGGACCCGGTCATATCGAAATAATCTTCCACCAACCCGGCTTTCTGATTGATAATGGAGAGCGGATTATTAATCTCATGGGCCACACCTGCTGCCAACTGGCCGATGGACGCAAGCTTACTGGCATTTTCAGCCTCGGCCAAAAAATGTTCCCTTTTTCGGTCACACTCACGGATATAGGAGGTAATGCTTGTACTGAGTTTTAAAATGACAAGTACTGCTATGATGATGCAGGAAAACAAAATAAAAAATAACCGAAGCTGGAAAAAAAACCAGGCATTGCCGTGGGTATACACCTCTTTCACCATAACCAGGTGCCAAGGGGTATCCTTCAAGGCAACAACAACACGCAGGACCTCCTGCCCCTGATCTGTCTCGCGTACCGACACCATGGCATCCTTCTGTACAATCCCGTCATGCTTGGGAAAAATTTTCGACAGATCATAATGGACCTGCTGCGGCACATGAAACCTGCTTACCTGTCCGAGCTTACCAAACTTTCTCGGTTGCGTCTGGGCCACACTGTTCGCGTCAATCATGTAAATATCAGCAACAGAGGTGGTGCTGATGGTATCAACATAGCGCTGCAGAGTTCTCCCATCAATAGTCACCCTCAGCACCCATGATCCTTCCAGGTCAGGATGCTTACGGCTCACCGCAATCACAAAATGCGGTACCTGTCGATATCCGGAAAAGACATGACTGATATACACTCCTCGACTCAACACCTCCTGATACCATTGCTGCTCGGTGTGATCATAACCAACAAGCTGGTATGGCCCGATATAGGATTTTTGTTTACCCTGAGAATCAATGATCTCTATATCTGCAAAATCAGGATACTCCCGTTGTAAACGAGCAAAAAGGGCTTCAAGTTTATCAGGGCTGAGCAGCTCCTCATATCGGTCAGCACTACCGACAAATCTAATAATGGACTGCAGTTTGGAAACAAACCGCTCAATAGTGCTTTCTGCCTGTTCGATATCAAGCACTAACTGGGTTAACTCCTCTTTTTGTAAAAGCTGCTTATACTGGTAATGGGATAGTCCTGAAATAATACTCAACGGGGTCAGTACCAGGATAAGAAGCAGAATAAAGAGACTTCTTCCAAAATTAGCATAGTCCTTTTCCAGCACTACGTTATTTGCCATATTGTCACCAAAAAGCGGCAATACTCGTGACAACCACCCGTTTTTCCATTTCATGACGTCGTCCTGGACAGGGTTGCTCCCGGTAATAGAGTACCTGCAGCTAAAGTATTGGTGACCGCCTGCTCCATCGCATCTTTATGAGGACCGATAACTGAATCAATCACCGTAATTTTTTTCCAGGTGAGAAACTGATAATGTTTTTCCTCAATCGCCCCGCAGACAACAACACCGATATTTTCCTTCAGCACGAGATCGCACATCTTCTCTGCGGAAAATTCTGACAAAATGATGGAACGGGGTTCTTCCAGCAGCTGCCGATCATAGCAGGTGGCAACAATTACCTCTGCGCTCAGGTCAAAACGAGGTGCCACAAAATCACCTCTGACAGTAATCAATATCTTCATGGCCTTCCTTTCAGTTTAATCCGTATTTTTTCAACTTCCGCCACAAAGTTGTTCTTCCCCAGCCAAGGAGCTCTGCCGCCTCGGTACGCTTCCCTCCAGTCAGTTTGAGCGTATCCAAAATTTTCTCTTTTTCTATTTCTGCCCAGCCACCAATAGGTCTTACGGCTGAGAGGTCAGGGGATATGGAGGAAGTTAACGAAAGGGAATGTACGGCAGACTGTGGAGGGACTTGCGGGGAAGCTTTCAATACAAACTGTGGCAGATCCTCTGCATCAATCTGCGCCTGCTGACAGATATTTACGGCATACTCGACAATATTACGCAGTTCACGCACATTTCCAGGGTAAGAGTAGTGGGATAAAATTTCGATAGCCTTTCTGGAAAAGCCCTGAAAATTCTTGCCAAGGGCCTCACTGAAATTTCGCTGAAAATGATCCAGCAAAAGCCGTACGTCGCCCTCTCGTTCCCGTAACGGCGGCATATGCAGATGGAGGACATTCAAACGATAATACAAGTCTTCACGAAAACGACCATGGAGGACCTCTTCCTTGAGCGTACGATGGGTTGCTGCGATCACGCGCACATTAACCCTTACTTTCTTACTACTGCCCACAGGATAAAATTCCTGGTCATCGAGCACAGAGAGGAGTTTCACCTGAAGCTGCAGCGATAAATCACCAATCTCCGTAAGAAAAATAGTCCCTTTATCGGCTAAACGAAACATCCCGACATGATCATTCAGGGCTCCGGTAAAAGCTCCCTTTACATGACCAAAAAGTTCCGATTCCAACAGGGCTTCGGGTAGGGCGCCGCAGTTAACTTTAACAAAAGGCTGCCGTGCCCGATTCGATACTTTATGCAATTGCTCGGCGACCTGATCCTTTCCGGTTCCGGTCTCACCGGTGATGAGCACAGAGGCATCGGTACGAGCCAAGACTGCCATAAATTCAAAAATGGACTCCATCTGGGGGCTGTGCCCAATTATCTCGGAACGGGCTTCACTCTCGAGATAGTCAACCTTTGCAGCCTGCAAGGCTGACATGTCTTCCAAAACAATCAATATCCCTACCGGGCTTCCATCCTTTTCAATCCTGGAAAGGGTAAAATGAATGGGAATGGTAAGGCGTGACTTGTTAATGATATTACCGTCTCTGGCGACGGATTGACCGTCTTCGAGCACCTTTTTACATATCTGATCATTACTGCTGAGATTTGAACGAAGAATAAAATCTCCGTACACCCCAACAGCCTCATGGGCATCAAATCCTGTCATGGCTTCCAAAAAACGGTTCATGGTCACAATACGCAAATCCGTATCCAGAAAGACAACGCCATGGGGGATGGCGTTGAGCAACTCCACCAGTTCAGGTAGACTTTGCAGGGTAAATGTTGGTTTCATGGCTGACACTCAATATGAACAAAGTTATTTTGGAATCATACATACCTGCATACCATAGACAGCAACTTTTTTTCCCTTAAAAACTGCCTGCTGCAACGTATACCAACCGCTGCAGCAGACAGCAGAAAGGGGACAATGGATGTTGGGGGAAGGGTTATCCACTATCCCGCTCCTAAAGGGTAGATTATCAAAAAAAACGATTATTCACGAGCAGATGCACCCCTATGCTGGCAGCATACCCTAAAGCTATTGCCGGCAGCCATTTCAAATGGCCAAAAAATGTATACATCCCCTTGGACTGTCCCATAAGCGCCACTCCTGCGGCAGATCCGATAGACAGCATACTGCCCCCGACACCTGCAGTCAGGGTCACCTGCAACCAATGCCCCATGGACATTTCCGGCTCCATGGTCAAGACGGCAAACATTACGGGGATATTATCAAAGATGGCCGAAAGAACACCCACCATCACATTGGCGGCCGTAGGACCCCAGTCAACATACATAACTTGGGATACAATCCCCAGATAGCCGATAAACCCCAGACCGCCGACACAGAGAACAACCCCATAAAAAAACATCAGGGTATCCCATTCCGCTCGAGCAACATTTCTAAAGACATCAAAGGCCACGGTATCGCCGAGACGCTCTTCTGCTTTTTCAGGATCATAGCCAGCAGATCCTTGTCCGTTGGTATGGGTTTTCTTGAGATAAAAGCCAAATATTTTCAAATAGGCAAGGCCGGTCATCATCCCCATCATTGGGGGCAGGTGGAGAAAATTATGAAAACTGACTGCTGTAGCAATGGTCAGCAAAAAAAGCAGCATGACCACCACTGCACCCCGTTTCATCTGTACATTTGCCACACAGGATTCCGGACTCACCCTGGGAACAGCAAAGCTCATTATAACTGCCGGAACAAGCCAGTTGACAACAGAGGGAAGGAACAGGTTAAAAAAGGTCGTAAAACCAACCAGCCCTTTTTGCCAGACCATGAGGGTGGTGATATCTCCGAAAGGACTAAAAGCGCCACCGGCATTGGCTGCAACAACGATATTGATACAGGCTAACCCGATAAACTTGACGTTATCCCTGCCAATGGCCATGACAACGGCGCACATAAGCATGGCTGTGGTCAGGTTATCAGCCACTGGAGAGAGGAAGAATGCGAGAACGCCGGTAATCCAGAAGAGTTTTCGAAAAGAGAAACCGGCACAGACCAACTTACTCCTCAAGGTTTCGAAAACCTGCCGTTCATCCATGGAATTGATATAGGTCATTGCCACCAGCAGAAAGAGAAAGAGTTCTGCATATTCAAGTATATTATGGCGGACTGCGATCTCGGCCGCATGGGTAAAACCATTGCTGGCATAAACCCAGCCAATGAGCCCCCAGATAATGCCTGCTGCCAGCAGCACTGGTTTCGATTTACGCATATGAGTATACTCTTCAGCGATAACCAGCGCATACGCAATAACAAAAATCGCCAGTGATCCCACCCCCACCCAACTGGTGGTCAGATCAATTTCGCCACCGCCTGCTGCCAGTGCTGAATCAATACCCAAAACACCTACAAACAGGAGCAACTGCGTTATAATTGTACCTAGTTTATATATCATGCTAGCCATATCCTTTTTTATTTATATTCATGTCCATACCTATGATCAGAGCCGGAAAGGCATAGACATCTGCCTCCCGGACATGATCGTTTTTTGTTATCTATCCTAGACGGTTTTACTCACATCACCTTCGACACATAAATCTCCATCCCCATTAACGGCCAGATAACCGTAACTGCCAGCCAAGTCACCGCCATCAGGAGAATACTGGCTGGGATACCGTAAAGAAAAAATTCGCCGGTGGTAAACTGCTTGGAACTGTAGGCAATAGCATTGGGGGCAGCGCCAACTAAAAGCAGAAACGGCATACCAGCAACGATCAAGGAAGAAAATAGGATTACTTCACCGGCTACACCAAGATACGGCGCAATAACTAGGGCCACGGGCAGGGAGATAGCTATTGCTGCCACGTTCATGATAAAGTTGGTCATGATCATCACAAAAAAGGCCATACCCAGGATAAATACCAGAGGTGGAGAATTCTGGAACAAGACCAGCCAGTTGACGGCCAGCCATTTCGCGGCCCCTGTCTCCCACAGACAGAAACCAATGGACATCGCACCGGCAAACAGGAGAATAATGTTCCATGGAATTTCTTCAAGATCATCAAGATCAAGGATATTGCACAGAAAAAAGGCAATAGTTGAACAAAGCAGAATACCAGTCTTGTGCAGACCGCCCAAAGCCGGGATAAAATTTTTCAGGGCAATAACAAGGATAGTCACACAGACGATCACCGCCGTTAAGATCTCCTGCCTACTCCAACTGCCCAGTTCCTTGTACATCCTTTTCGACTTATCTTTCAATCCAGGAATGCTCTTTCTTTCCGGCCTAAAGGCGATCATGGCAAATCCCCACAGAAGAAAGGTCATCAACCAGCCGATGGGAAACATATAGGCCGTGAGCTGAAAAAAGCTGATATCCACATTCATGATATCTTTGTAAAAGCCCAAAGCCACCGCACCACGGGCTGCACCGAGTAAGGTTATGATACTCCCGGCACCGGCAACATAGGCCATACCAATAAACAGCCCTTTGCCGAACTTTGTCGACTCTTCTTCGGAATAGAGGGCATGAATGGCCATGAGCATGGGAAACATGGTTGCCGCCACTGCGGTATGTGCCATCAGATGGGTCAAGGCAGCGGTCATGACAAAACAACCCAACATGATCATGCTCGTCTTTTCACCGACAATGGAAAGCATCTTGTAGGCAATGCGCTTGGTCAAGCCGGTCTTAGTGAACACCATGCCGATAACAATGGAACCAAAGATAAAAAGGACCGAAGGGTCCATGAAATCCTTGAACGCCACCTTGGGATCACGGATCATAAACAGGGCCTGCAGGGCACCGATGGTTAAACTGGTGATACCGATTGGTACCACCTCAAAAACCCACCAAGTTGCAGCCAGCAAAAAAACCGCCAAGGCCCCTTTTGCCTCCTTACTCAGCTCAAAATGCTGTCCCATGGGATCAATGGCATCCGGCCATGCTGGACAGTAATAGACAAAGACAAACAGTCCTATGCCAAGCAGCATAAAAAGCAGCCGCTTCCAATCAAACTTCTTATGCACTTCTGGAAGACTTATGGATGTAGACTCTGCAGCAGTCATCTTTTTCACCTCACTCTTATGTTTACGGCATCGTGCAGACAGAATTGCACATTGCCACGAATATCTCCTCCAAACGCAGGACGCCGATAACGGTACCGTTATCCGTTACCGGGATGTCAAATTCATTGCGACCAGACATCATTACCAGGGCCTCGAGCATGGGGGTGTCGGCACCAATGGTAAAATCAATGGCCCGTATATGTTTTTTTATAGGGTTTTTCCTGCTCTTGCCGCATTCGGCATACACTGCCTCTTCATGGAGCAGGGCGAGGCCAGGATAGTCACCCTCTTTACCGTCAAACTTGTCTACTCTGGCCCCTTCAAAAAGCCGTGGCGCAAAGCCGTGCAAGATATCCATTAATGATAATTTACCGACCAGCTCATTGCTATTGTTCACCACAAACAGCATTCCATATTCTATGCGTCCATCCTTTTCCTGACGAAGCTCCATAAAAGTCTGGATCGCCTCCTGCAAAGTCTGGTTTTCGTTGAGATGGGGATACTCCTCCAGTGGAATGATCAAATCCCTCACCTTTATTTGTTGCTGTTCCATGACACTCTCCTTTTTTTCTCTAAAGATTTACATCTGCAGCACACTCCCCTCCAAACTCAAAACGCACTTCTCCTGTTCGGGCCTCACCTAACAGCCCTCTCACGCACTTACAATGAGTTAGAGGATATCTTTTACTGCTGAATGCAGCAGATCTTTACCAGCTTTTGCTCTTTAAAATATGCTTGACCTCATCTGCTGATTTCTTTTTCAAACTGGCCATCCGTTCTTGTTTAGCAGCCCGTATCGCCTCCATCAACACATTGAGATCAACTGGTTTTTCCAGGTAGTCTCGCGCCCCGTGCTTCATCGCCTCAATACCACTCTTTACAGTGGCATGGCCGGTGAGCATGATAACTTCAACATCAGGGCGCTTTGCTTTCACCTGTTGCAGGGTCTCGATGCCGTCAATTCCAGGCATTGCCAGGTCGACCACTGCCACATCTATATTTCTGTCCTCCACCGCAGCAACGGCTTCCTCCCCACTTGTAACGGCAATAACTTTGAGCCCTCTGGTTTCCAAACGCTGAGACATGAGGTCGATGAATTCTTCCTCATCATCTACTAGCATTATTTTTGTTGCAAATTGGCTGTCCATTCCCGATCCTCTTTATGAAGAGTTATTTAAAATCTCAGGCCTGAGCCATCTTGACTGCAGCCACTTCTTTGTACGCTTCGTCAATGATAGCTGTCAACTGCACGATATCGACAGGTTTCTGTAAATACGCGTAGGCACCGAGTTCCATACATATTTTTTTATCTTGCTCAGACCCATGACCAGTAAGGATAATAACCTCTATTTCCGGCTTGGCTTCCTTGGTCTTCTTCAATACCTCTACCCCTTGCATGCCGGGCATCTTTAAATCCAGGACCATCACATCAGGCGTCTCGTGGGCTAAAAATTCCATGGCCTGTTCACCGTCAAAAAGAGGATAAGAACCATAGCTACGGGTATTAAGGCGATCAGACAAAGTCTGCACAAATTCCTGTTCATCATC
>JAUVLX010000248.1 GCA_030600525.1 Desulfobulbus sp.
CACCCCATGTCTCTCGAAAAAATTTTAACCACACAAAAGGCCGCTTGAAACATCAACGCTGGGGAGAGTTGGGATCATAAACACAAAATTGAATGGTATGAGCCCAGTGCCGGCAAGATGGATGCGAGTAATCTGGAGGCAACAACCGTTGAAGAATATATGGCGGGGACGGCTAACTGGAGAACCGATCTCTATGCTACCTGTGGAACAGTGATGTCCCATAGAGAGAGTATAGCCTTGTTTCAGGAACTGGGAGTGAAAATGACCCCAAAGTTGAAGGAACCCAGTGCTGTAATGCCTTTTGGGGGAACATATACCCAGCAAGATTATGCGCAGCAGATGATTGATGAATATAAGGAAGCCGGTGTTAAACCTAGCCAGGTTTTTGCCCAATCTTTTAGTGTCGAGGATGTACGCTATTGGATTAAAAATGATCCTCAGTTTGGCCGGCAGGGGGTTTACCTGGACGGAAGATATGATGATAAAAGCTTCGATCATGCCGATCCTGCAACATGGTCACCCACCATGGAACAATTGGTCGGCGATGGTGTACAGATCATTGCGCCGCCAATGTGGATGCTGCTGACAGTTGATGACAATGGGAAAGTAGTTCCCTCTGTTTATGCCCAAAAAGCAAAAGCAGCAGGCTTGGATATCATTACCTGGACGTTTGAGCGCTCAGGCCAGCTTGTTTCTGGTGGGGGGTGGTATTACCCAGACGACAAAAGGGGCAATCGATAATGACGGAGATATGATGACTGTTCTTGACGTGCTTGCTCAAGATGTCGGCATTATAGGTATTTTTTCTGATTGGCCTGCAACGGTCACCTATTATGCTAATTGCAAAGGGTTGTGATCGAACTTTTCACAGGGAGATTGTCCTCCGCAAATTCAGAACATGCAGGGTTTGCGGAGGATTAAGTCTTTTTCGTTTCTGTTAGATGTGGCTTCACTGAACATGTTACAGCTCAGTGACAGCAACCTCCATTTCAAGATAAGACGAATGTTACTTGAACCATTTTAATGTTCTTAATGCTTCTACCAGTTCGCGGTGCATGACAAGCTGGTAATTTTCATCCTCAGAGCGGTACGGGTTGCCACTGCCAAGAGCGCTACAGTAAAACGGTTCGCCAGGCTTGGCAACGCTTTCCAAATATCCCATATTTAGGGCATCTCCAAGCATGCGACCGAGTTTTTCGTATTCACCTATGACCATTTGATAGTCGTCAGTTCCTAACGCACTGGCAAGTTTGGTAAAGGGAGCTGATTGGTTGGCTGTTCTATAGTGGCATTCCAGTATTTTGCGTTGCTCATCACTGATGGTTTTTTTAAACTTTTTTAAAGCCTTGGTATACTCTTTGGCTTCTGGCACTACGAAATCATAACTGCTGTTCATTGAGGGACTCCTTTATTTTGTTTCAATCATTTTAGGATTGTATGTTGTAATGCGCTTGTGGGGTTGTTTTCAAGTGTTATGCTTGGAAGTAGAGTTTTTTTTTCATTGAACCTTGGAAGTCGCAGGTTAGCTACTCTTTGCCCCCTGTGATCTCCTTGGTCGATCTTATCTTGTATTGTTATTGAAGTCTCACTTGAAATTTCAATTACTATACAGGGATGATTATTATAAAAATGTGTTGTGTGAAATTGGAGACGAGTCACCCGAAAAAAATTGTCTCTTTTTGAGGCAGACCATTGCAACGGAGAGGTTTTTTATCGCATTCTATTTTGTGAAAATATGAGGAAATAAACGCCCTGTTTTTCCTGATGGTAAAGCGAAGAACACCATTGACAACCTCCTGCTTTTGGGCCAATGTGCTGATGTCTTTATAAATGAATAACGGCAACGAGGAGGTTCGTTATGGGAAAGAAAAGGGGAAAACAAAAGAAGTGGATATTGTCTTCTTGCCTGCTGCTCTTATTGCTGAGTGTCGCTCTTCTCCCTGCTTTCCTTTTTTCAAAAACCGGGCTTGGTCTTGTTCTGCCACGACTGAATCAGGTTATTAACGGTGAGCTGGCAATAACATCCTGCGCTGGTGGATGGACTCAGGCTATTGCATGTCAGGAAGTACGCTTCAATACACCTGACGGCCACCCCCTGTTTTCGGCACAGCACATCGCCACTGAACGGAGTTTGTTTAAATTATTGCTCGCTCCGCGCAATGTTGGAGAGTTGTATATAGATGCCCCTGTCATACATGTTCCTGTTTCATCTCAAACCAGTACTGAGAAAAGCGAAACTGAGTCGGTTGGAAAAGACCGTGCTACAGGGAAAGAGCAGTCACCGGAACAGCAGGATCTGAGGACAGGAGATGAAGCGGTCACGGCCAGTAAAGGGAAACCTTTTTGGGAAGGATTGATCGCCGGTCTTCATGTAAGCAAAGGACGAGTTATTTCTCCTTTGGTTGCGTCGGGTCTCGGCACACTGGCCGAAGAAATTGATCTCCAGGCACGCCTCCGTGACGGGACGGTGAATTATGAATTGCAGTTGCAGGCGGGGGCGCAGCATGGCCGCGTGCTTGCAAAAGGTTTTTTCAACCTGCCCATATATAATCAACCGCTTTTACCTACTCTTGTTTCTTCTACAGAACTTGAGATTACCCACCTGGATTTGACCGGTTTTCTGCAGGCATTTGCAGCCGGGCAGCCAGCTGGTGGCCAGATCCCTACAGGGCGGGGAATGCTTAACGGAAAGTGGCAGGTTAAAACTGCAGGTTTTAATAATATTGTTGTACAGGGGAACAGTACTATAGATGATTTGGCTCTGACCGGCGGCATTTTGGGAGCGGATTATCCTGTATTCAAACAACTTGAGCTTGTCATTGATGGGGCACGAGAGTCTGAAAACGAGTGGGCGCTCAGCACGTTTATTCTCAACTCAGAACTGTTGAGTGTCAACAGCAGTGGTACCTTGGATAATAGCGACGGGCAGGTTAAGGCGTCTGGGAAATTACAGTTGCCTGCTTTGTTCACCATGTTTCCCCATACCCTTAAGGTGAAAGACGATGCCACTGTTACTGAAGGAGAGCTTGATTTTGATTTAGTTCTGGAAAAGGCTGGTGGTGTGAACACGGTTCATGCCAATGCCCGGAGTAGTATTCTCCGGGGAGAATTTAAAAAGCAGTTGATCCTTTGGGACGATCCTTTTTCACTTTCTGTGGAACTGTCTCAAGAGCAGGGGAACGTTTTTTTTCAAAAGGTGCAGCTTGCCACCGATTTTCTGGCACTGAAAGGCAGTGGGAGTCTGGATAATTTTTCACTCCACGGGACAGCTGATTTGGAGAAAGCATCCGCGGCAATGGGTACCTTCGTGGATACCAGGTACAAGGCCCGGGGGCAAGCGAAGTTTGATAGCTCTTCAATCGTATTGCAGGATCAACGGTACCAGGTGGATACAACGCTGAATATACAAAACTTTGCCGTGGATGACGTTGGCGGAAATTTTGTTCCTGAGCATGCGCTTCAGCTTGCAGTAAAAGGTATAGCGCCACGTTCCTGGTCTGCTGGCAATGGGACCCTGGATTTGGAAGTCTTGACTGATAGTTGGTTGGGAGAAGGACGTGTTCAGTTGTTTGATATGAAGCGAGAGGGTAAGCGGAACAGGAAAAATTGGCTTAACGGGGGGTATGCTATCAACGCTTCCCTGGCTCTAGAGCCGCTGGCAAAGTTTGTCAACCGTATGCAACCTGATAAGGAACCTTTATTTGCCAAAGGTGTAGCCTCGGTAACAGCTTCCGGTAAAATAGAACCTCAATTACTTAAGATCGGCCAACTTGATCTTGCTATTCGTGATTTGGAGATGCAGTACCGGGATATCGGCTATGAAGACCAGCAGATACGGTTTTCTTTGCTGGGGAAAGCGCCTGAGCCCACAGCTGATCCTGTGACTGTGTACCCCTTAGTGGTTCATAACGAGTGGAAGGAGTACGAGCTATTTCGAAAAGGGTGGGCAACGTTTAATCTGGCACAGCGGGAAATGGTATTGCCGTACCTGTTTCTTGATTCAGGTATATTCTCAATTAGTTCCGCCACTCTACATGTTGCCGATTGGCAATCATTGCTCAGTAATTTCACACTGGATTTTTCTGCCGGTTTTACTGTGGATAATTTAGTGGAAGTCATGCATCAGGTGGATCGGCTGCCAGGTAACATCAACGGCAAGGGCAGGGCGATGGTGTCTGGAAAAGTGTCTGGACGTGAAAAGCAAATTGAGGCACATCTGCAACTCGAGGGAAAGGAGTTGGCGTATCTTCGCGATAAAAAAGTAGTCGTAGATAATCAGAACCTTAATGCCAAGATTGAACTGCAGCATGCGACAGGAACGAAAGCTGTGACATTTCCACAGGTCTTGTTGCAGTCACAGGTGTTGTCGTGGGAAGGAAAAGCAGCCTTTAGTGGTGGAGATGCTGCAAAAATCACCCTTGAAGGAAAGGCAGTTCCTGATTTTCCCCATTTGGCAACAATACTTGAAGTTGTTACAGGGAAGCAGTTTAAACTGACTGGACGCAACACGCAGAGTATCTCTGCTAGATTTCCTTTCGGAAAAAAAGGGGAAAAAAACGATCCGTTGGCTTTGATCTACAACGGCGGCATTGATAGGATCCAGTACCAAGGCATCGATATTAGTGACCTTGCTCTGTCCAGCTCTATTGAGAAAGGGAAGGGGGTACTCGCTGCCGCAGGGAATCTGAACGAGGGAACCGTATCGCTCTCCCCGTTTTATGACGGGACCGGGGAAACAGCTTTCCTGTCCTTGCAGAAACCGGAGCGTGTTCTTTCGGCAGTTCGCCTTGAGGAGCCGTTGGTGAAAAATGTACTGGCAAAAATGCATCCTTTGTTCGGTGTTCTTGTTCATCCTAAAGGTGAGATCAGTATGCGTGCTGATTCACTCTTTGTACCGGTTGGTGAAACAGACAAGGCACGTTTTAAAACAGTTATTGATGTCCAGCAGGTACAGCTTGAAAGTAATGTTTTTCTTCGTGAAATATTGCAGTTGGTTAGTATTTCCGGAGATTCACTGGAATTGAAGGATGCAGAGATTACCTGCGAAGGGAAGAGTGGCCGCGTGAGCTGTTCGCCTGTACACATTTTGGCTGCGGAGTCGGAGATGACCCTGCATGGATCAGTAGGATATGATGGGTCGTTAGACTATCTGTTAGCTATCCCTGTTACCAGGGACCTGGTTGGCAAGGAAGGGTACCGCCTTCTGGAAGGCACAACCATTGATATTCCCATTAAAGGCTCAGTTGACGAGCCTTTGTTCAGCAGAGAAAATCTCCAGCAAACCATTGCCGAAATTATCAAGCAGGCTGCTGCCAGTGCCGTAGAAAAACAATTACAAAAGATTATTCCAGGTTTTTTGGAGAATGTATTCGGGAACTGAGGAGCTGTCCGTAAATAAGTTGGACGATATCGCGCTCATATTTAGGTTAGATTTGGGTGATCTAATTGAGCAAAGCCGCAGGCGTAGTTGTGCTACGTTGAGGACTTTGTGATTGAAGATCAGCCAAAGATGACCTGAAG
>JAUVLX010000035.1 GCA_030600525.1 Desulfobulbus sp.
TTAATTGTCTCGCAAAGGGAGAAATGAGGTTGAGTAATGATGTGGGTTGAAGAAATAGAAACATTACCGCGTCCGGGATTGGAGTCAATCCAGTTGAAACGGCTGCAGAAACAGGTGCAACGTGTGTATGATACGGTGGCGTCTTACCGTAGCAAGATGGATGATGCTGGGGTAAAACCTGGTGATATCCAGTCGCTGAAGGACCTGCATTTACTCCCTTTTAATACCAAGGACGACCTGCGGGACAATTATCCCTTTGGCCTGTTTACGGTGCCTATGGAGAAGGTGATACGGGTACATGCCTCTTCCGGAACCACAGGTCAGCCGACGGTTGTCGGTTATACCGAGGCTGATATTAAACTCTGGGCCTCTGTCATGTCCAGGGCTCTGGCAATGGCCGGTGTCACGCCCGGTGATATGGTGCATAATGCCTACGGTTATGGGTTATTCACCGGTGGGCTTGGGGCTCATTACGGCATTGAGGCCCTTGGAGCAACCGTTATTCCAGTATCTGGCGGCAATTCCAAACGACAAATCACCATCATGCGTGATTTTGGGTCCACGGTGCTGCTCTCTACACCATCCTATGCACTTAATCTTGCCGATGCTATGGCAGATGTGGGTGTTTCACCCGCAGACCTCAAGCTTCGGGTGGGGATTCACGGTGCTGAGCCGTGGAGTGAAAGCATGCGTGAAGAGGTTGAGCGTAAGCTTGGCATCAGGGCCGTGGATATCTATGGCCTTTCCGAAATTATCGGTCCAGGTGTAGCCATGGAGTGTCTGGAGACAGATCGGGGCATGCATATCCTGGAAGATCATTTTTTGCCAGAAATCGTAGATCCGGATACCTTGCAGCCGCTCCCTTATGGTGAGGTTGGTGAACTTGTTTTTACAACCCTGACCAAAGAAGCATTTCCGTTGATCCGTTATCGTACCAAGGATATTTCGCGCCTTATAGCAGAACCATGTGCCTGTGGTCGGACACTGGTTCGTATGGAAAAAGTCATGGGCAGGACCGACGACATGATGATAATCCGCGGAGTGAATGTCTTCCCGTCCCAGGTCGAGCATGTACTGGTGGGCATTGAAGGGGTTGAACCGCATTATCAGATCGAAGTTAATCGGGAAGGTAGCCTTGATACCATGTCTATCCTGGTGGAGGTGAGCGAAAATATCTTTTCTGACGAGATCAGGGTTCTTGAGGGGCTGAACAAGAAGATCCAGGCAGATGTGAAGGATATGCTTGGTGTCACTTGTAAGGTCAAACTGGTTGAACCTCGAACCATTAAACGGTCTGAGGGAAAGGCACAGCGAGTTATAGATAATAGAAAACTGTAACAGATTGGACGGAAAGGCAATAATACAAGATGGCCTTGTGGCTGTATAAGCTGGGGACCGTCATTGCATCAATCCTGGAGGGAACGTAATGAGAGTAGAACAGATCGCAGTTTTTCTTGAGAACAAATCAGGACGTCTTGCAGAAATCACACGGATTTTGGCGGAAAATGATATTAACATCAGGGCTCTGTCTGTTGCAGATACAGCAGATTTTGGTATTCTGCGGCTGATTGTGGACAAGGTGGATGCTGCCAAAAAATCTCTGCAGGAAGGTGGTTTTACAGTCGGTAAAACCGATGTTATTGCCGTTGAAGTGCCGGATCGGACAGGTGGGTTGGCCAGTGTACTTAAAGCAGCCACCGAGGCCGATCTGAATGTTGAGTATATGTATGCTTTTGTCAATAAAAGTGCTGAGGATGCAGTACTTATCTTTCGTTTTGATGATATGGAAAAAGCCATTGAGGTGTTGCAACAAGGAGGTTTTGTTTTACTTTCAGGAACACAGATCTGCGCGCTGTAATCTGTCGCAGTGAGATGGGAAGAGTAAGAACGTCGAATCGGCTATGTAACCTCCATTCCAGGTCGGGGCCTTTTTTTCTGACCTGTAGCTTTTTTTATTTTTCCAACAAGAATCACAATAGGTTGGCTAGTCTCCTTTGTCAGGTTTGCTGACAAGGATATAGAAAAGCTCTATAACAGCCAATAATTAAGCCCGACACGGCAGGCATCTGACAATGCCCACCTTTATTTGTTTACGGTTATGACATTAGACCTCTTCTTTCAGTACCTGTTTGCCGGAATCACCTATGGCTCGATTTATGCTATCGTGGCTATAGGTTATAATATTATCTACAATACCACCGGTATTATCAACTTTGCCCAAGGGGAATTTGTCATGCTTGGCGGCATGATAGCCATTTCTCTTTTGCAGATTGTCCCGTTGCCAGTAGCCATTGGGCTTGCAGTGTGCATCACCATGGTTATTGGTGCCATCATTGAGATTCTTTTTATCCGGTGGATGGACAGTCCTTCTGTATTGCGGTTGATCATTATAACAATTGGTATCTCGATCCTGCTCAGGGAAGTTGCACTCCATATCTGGGGTGAATCCATAAGGAGTTTGCCTTATTTTTACGGCAATGAGATTACCACCTTTTCCGTTGGCTCGGTTCGCCTCTCCCCACAGGTTTTGTGGGTGATTGGCACCTGCTCCGTCATGGTAGTTGGACTCAGCCTGTTTTTTAAATTTACCCCAACCGGTCGTGAAATGCGGGCTTGCTCTGCCAACCGTACCGCTGCAATCCTGTGCGGCATCAGTACCCGCAACATGGTAACCCTTTCCTTTATGCTCAGTGCCGGATTGGGTGCCCTTGCAGGATGTGTGATGTCCCCTATTACCTATACCCAATACGACTCTGGAGCCGGCCTGGCGATCAAAGGTTTTACTGTGGCAATTCTAGGGGGATTGGGTAACTCTATGGCGGCCGTTGCTGCAGGTCTGTTGCTTGGTATTATTGAAGCGTTTTCTGTTTCAGTGGTTCCCTTGGTTTTTCAAGACGCCATCGCGATTACGCTACTGCTCATTATCTTGTTTGTAAAACCCCATGGGATATTTGGTTCAGGCGAAGCCGCGAGGTTGAAAGATTTTTGATGAAAAAGAAAAATAGTCTTAAAATTCTTACCCTCTGTATTCTTGTCATTGCCGTTCAGCTGCTCACTCAGGTCACTGGTACCCAGTATTTCTTGACCCAGTTAACCATGTCAGCTTATTATGGACTGGTGGTGATCGGGCTTGGTGCGCTCATGGGGTATGCCGGTCAACTATCCATTGGTCATGCCGGTTTTTTTGCTATTGGCGGTTACCTGTCTGCCGCATTGACAACTCACAACCTGTTAGGTGCGGTTGAAAATCCGCTGGTGAAGCTGCTTGATCTGTCAGGTTTATTGGTGATGTCCCAAGATATCTACGGTGACCAACTTCTAACCGTGTCACCATGGGCAGCATGTCTGATTGCTGTAGGTACTGCAGGCATCATTGCCCTGGTCTTGGGTGTCCCAGTGCTTAAGCTTAAGGGGCATTACCTGGCAATGGCAACTCTTGGATTTGGCACTATAATTTATCGACTTCTGCTCGCGATGCCCTATTTCGGTGAAGCAGATGGTATTTCTGATGTGCCCCCTTTTACGATTTTCCCTGCATTGGGGACGTTGCAACCCATTGTGGTAAGCGGTGACTTTAGTCTGCGGGTGGTAAATTACTATGTGGCGTGTGGCGTGTTGATTATTGGCATGATTTTACTCCTTAATCTCATGGATTCGCGGGTTGGTCGGGCCTTGCGGTCACTTCACAGTTCAGAGGCGGCAGCAGAGGCGGTGGGGGTCAATACTGCCAGATTCAAAGTAGGCGTTTTTGTCCTTAGTGCGATATTTGCTGCCTTTGCAGGTGTTTTTATAACCCACTATAACAGCGGAATCGGTCCCTCAGAGGCATCTGTTATGAAGTCAGTGCGTTATGTCGCCCTGGTAGCAGTGGGGGGGATGACGAATCTTTGGGGTATGTTGATCATGGGCGTCAGTCTCACCTTCCTCTCATTGCGCGGCGTTTTTGGTTCCATGGATGATGCTGTCTTTGGAGTGATTCTTATCGGTGTGATGTTGTTTGCACCCAATGGCATACTCAGTATCAGGGAACTTCTTTTCACCAAAAAAGAGGGCTCTGCCGAGTAAGGTTGGGATTGTCCAGGAGAGATAATGGAACATATCAGTAATATATCAGTTGCAGCTGTCCATGCTTGAGCTTCAATCAATTCATAAAAAATTTGGTGGATTGCATGCTGTCAATGATGTGAGCTTCCGGGTGGACCCAGGAACCATAAAAGCGGTGATCGGCCCTAATGGTGCGGGTAAAACTACGCTTTTCAATCTTATTGCCGGCAATCTACCCCCCAGTGCAGGTGCTATTTATTTCCTGGGGAAACCGATCCATGGCAAAAAACCGCATCAGATTGCGGGATTTGGTATGTCCAGGACCTTTCAGAACATTAAGCTGTTTCATGGCATGACTGCGCGTGAATGTGTAATGGTTGGGTGCCATTTACGAAGTAAAGCAGGCTTTATTGGGGGAATGCTGCATCTGCCCAGGGCAAGAAAAGAGGAACAATGGATCAATGAACGGTCCATGGAATTGCTGGAACTCCTTGAGATCGTTGAGTATGCAGATGTGGAAGCCACCAGTCTTGCCTTTGGTCAGCAGCGGGCTGTCGAACTTGCAAGAGCGCTTGCAAGTGAACCCAAACTTCTGTTGCTTGATGAACCGGCTGCTGGGCTTAATATCTATGAAACAGCTGAGATGGCCCGCCTGATTACAAAAATTCGGGACATGGGGATCACCGTTCTGCTGGTTGAACACGACATGTCGCTGGTGATGGAAATCTCTGATGAAATTGTTGTCCTTTGTTTTGGTGAAAAAATTGCCGAAGATGTACCTGCGCAAATTCAACAGAACCCAGAAGTGATCAGCATTTATTTGGGCGAGGATGAGAAATGACAACCGTGGCAGGGTGTAAACGTGTGAGCTGCAACGGTTTAAGGAATCGGAAATGAAAACATTCTCGTAACTATTCAGCAGTACTCCACGGAGTCTGCGCTTACCTCTGGGCACGATCGGATCGCTTTGCATACCGATGTATCGAAGTCGGGGCTTATCTGCCAAATCGATCCGCTTATGCCCATACGAAGCACTGCTTAACAGTTACAGTTCTCAGGAACGGGTAATTTTGTGATTTTCGCTTAATAGTTACACATTTTTAATGGTGGGGTAAGCAGCAGCCATGCTCAAAGTACGAAACCTGGATGCCGGATACGGTAAGTTACGTGTTCTGAAAAATATCTCTTTGCATGTGAATAGTGGCGAGATCGTAACCATGATCGGTGCCAACGGCGCCGGCAAGACAACCTTGCTGCACACCATAATAGGGTTGGTACGCGCCTCGACAGGCAGTATTGAATTTCAGGATCAGTGCTGTAACAAGATGGCTGCGCAGAAAATAGTGGCTGCGGGATGCGCGTTGGTTCCGGAAGGACGCCAGGTCTTTGCATCAATGACCGTGGAGGAAAATCTTATCCTCGGAGGCTATGTCCTGGAACGGAAAGAGGGCAGGGGCGCAGTGCTGCGTGAGATGCAATATCAGTATGATCTGTTCCCGGTTCTTCGCGAGCGGAGTGAGCAGCT
Source organism: Desulfobulbus sp. (assembly GCA_030600525.1). Classification (GTDB taxonomy): domain Bacteria; phylum Desulfobacterota; class Desulfobulbia; order Desulfobulbales; family Desulfobulbaceae; genus Desulfogranum. The sequence continues at coordinate 5,570 of JAUVLX010000035.1, forward strand.
TGCCGGGACCCTTTCCGGTGGTGAGCAGCAGATGTTGGCCATGGGAAGGGCACTTATGTCTCGCCCTCGTTTGGTAATGATGGATGAACCTTCAACCGGGCTGGCACCATTGATTGTTAAAGATATTTTTACTATTATCACCCGGCTTCGAGATGCTGGAAATACTGTTCTGTTAGTAGAACAGAATGCAAAAGCTGCGCTGGGTATTGCTGATAGAGGGTATGTTCTTGAGGTGGGGAAGGTGATCCTACAGGGGTCTGCTAGCGACCTGCTTGCCAACTCAGATGTGCAGCGAGCCTATCTTGGTAGAGAAAAAATAGCATAGTACAGGTGTGAGGTACGTCAGGTGCCGACCAAAGAGTTTATCAGCAGCAAGGATGTGGATTTTTTTGATTGCTGATTTGTTAGTGTCTGTCCATAAATGATATTTATGAACGGGCATTAGTTCATTAATTCTAACTTTGTTTGATAAACGTATGTATTGGGAACCAGAAAGAGAATGTATGGCACGAGAGGATTTGGAGCAACTGCAACTTGAACGGTTGCAGTCCACCTTGTACAGGGTTGGAACCCATGTGCCGTTTTATCGCAAAAAATTTGATGAACTCAAATTTAATTATGACGCTGTTCGTTCCCTAGACGATATCAGACAGCTGCCATTTACTGAAAAAGAAGATTTGCGCAGTAATTATCCTTATGGATTGTTTGCAGTGCCCCTGCGCGATGTTGTCAGGGTGCATTCTTCTTCGGGAACCACCGGCCTTGCTACTGTGGTCGGATATAGCCGCAATGATATCAAGATGTGGGCAAACCTGGTTGGCCGCATTCTGACCGCTGCAGGGGTAACTCGAAACGATGTTGTCCAGATTGCCTTTGGATACGGTTTGTTTACCGGTGGGTTTGGCCTTCACTATGGTGCCGAACACATTGGAGCTTCTGTCATTCCCATCTCTTCCGGGAACACCAAGCGACAGATTCAAATTATGCAGGACTTCAAAACCACAGCCCTGGTATGTACTCCCTCTTATGCACTGGTTATCGCAGATACCATGATGGAAATGGGTGTGAATCCTAACGGGTTGTCGCTTCGTTTTGGTCTTTTTGGAGGTGAGCCATGGTCTGAAGCCATGCGCAAGGAAGTACATGAAAAGTTAGGCATTCTCGCCACTGATAATTATGGGTTGTCTGAAGTCATGGGGCCGGGGGTAGCCGGAGAATGTCAGGAGTGCAATGGTCTCCATATTAATGAAGATCATTTTCTGCTTGAAGTTGTAGATCCCATTACCCTTGAACCGGTCGCTCCAGGAGAAGTAGGGGAGTTGGTTATTACCACCTTGACCAAGGAAGCCTTTCCCATGATCCGTTACCGGACCAGGGACCTGACTCGGTTTCTTTTGGAGCCGTGCCCCTGTGGACGAACCTTGAAAAGAATGGAGCGGGTTATTGGCCGTTCCGATGACATGCTTATTATAAAAGGAGTCAATGTTTTTCCTATCCAGATTGAAAAAGTACTTTTTGAGATAAAGGGGACAGAACCCCATTATCAAATTATTGTTGAACGTGAAAACCACACCGATAAAGTAAGTGTTTTGGTAGAGGTTTCCGAAAATATCTTTTTTGATGAGATGAAAAAACAGCGCCAGATGGTGGACCACATCAAGGCGCGACTTGCAGCGGAGCTTGGGATAGGGGTGGATGTGAAACTGGTTGAAGAAAAAACCATTGAACGATCCATTGGAAAATCCAAGCGGGTGATTGACAAACGAAAACTCTAGGAGGCAACCATGGCTATTCGTTCTTCTGTCTTGTTTCTGGTTATAATGCTCACCATGTTTTTGGTGCCAGCTTTTTCAAGTGCTGCACCGACCGAAGGCTTGAAAGGGTGGGAAGTGGGTGGGCAATATAACAGTCTTTATCATGTCTCTGAACTGGATCGGTTAAAGGGCGATGTCAAAAAGATAATCGAAGTCGTTCCTATGGAGGGAATGGACCAGGGGATTGGCCTTATTTTAAAAGATGGTGACGGAGAAAAGGTTACGGTACACATAGGGCCTAAGGCGTTTTTAGGGAAAAACTTTGGTTTAAAGCGTGGTGACCGTGTCAAAATACGCGGTGCATGGGCTGAAATTAACGGGGAAGATGTTTTTATGGCTGCCAAAATCAAGAAAGGTGATTACTTCTCCCTCAAGGTGCGTTTAACCAAAAATGGCAAACCGTTCTGGAGTATGTCGCAGGATGAATTGGCAAAGGAACGTGCTGCTGAATAGTTTCGTCGTACGAGAAGCTAATAACTTTCCGGCCCTCCATTGATGACTGCAGTTTATTGCGGCTTCTTTATAGCCGGGAAATCAATTGTCGGTGCTGATGAAGTAACCGGCAGTTTTTTTGTGAACAGGAGAACTACATGAAAGTGATTGTATCTGCTTTACTTGCCGGATTGGTTTTAACTGGCAACACGTTTGCCGCCGATAAGGCGGTGGTACTTGAAACTGAGCAACAAAAATTAAGTTATGCCATGGGATTGGATCTGGGAATATATTTTCAGGGAATCGATGAAAAGCTCGACCTGGAAATGCTCAATCGTGGCATGGTCGACTCATATAGTGGGAATGCACCACTTATTACAGCAGAGGAATCTGCAACGATTCAACAAGATTTTGCCAAGCGACAGCAGGAAAAACAGATAAAGAAAACTGTCGCCATGATTGAGAAAAATCAAAAGGCTGAAGAGGCGTTTTTAAAGGGGAATAAGGCAAAAGCAGGGGTCGTCGAAACCGAGACCGGATTGCAGTATAAGATGGTGAAATCGGGAACAGGAGATAAGCCAACCTCTACCGATATGGTTAAGGTCCACTATCAGGGAACACTGCTTGATGGAACAGAGTTTGACAGTTCATATAAGCGTAATGAACCTGCTGAATTCCAGGTAGATCAAGTGATTCCAGGCTGGCAGGAAGCATTGCAGTTGATGGCTGTTGGCTCTACCTATGAGCTCTACATCCCTGCAAAACTTGCTTATGCCGACCGTGGAGCTCCTCCCGTAATCGAACCAGGCTCTATGTTGGTTTTTAAAGTTGAACTGCTTGACATACTCAAAGCTGAAAAATAAATTTTAGGCAGTGCGTCGCTGCACTTTGCAAACGTGACATAATCTCTTTATGGAGGCATCGTCTATGGGCAAGGTAAAATCAGCAAAGAAGAAGTGCTGTGCAAAGTATCGTAAAAAAGGAAAACCGTGTACCAGGTGTCCCTTGTTTGCAGAAGGGTGTACATCAAAAAAAATGACGGTTGCAGTTCCTGAAACAGAAAAGAAAAAAGATAAGAAGAAAAAGAAGAAGAACAAAGACAAAAAGAAGACAAAGTAAGCGTTCTTTTTGACAGGTTTACCAAAATGCCGGGTGTTGCCAGTAATGAGTCTGTTGATTTACTAAGTTTTTTGTTCGAGATCAAGGCATTCGGAAAAAATAACCACAGGCATATAGTTGATATTCCGAGGATTATTTTTTCCGAATAACGCCGATATCGGGCAAGAAACAGTAAATCAACGGGCTCAGTAATGTGCAACCCCGGCATTTTTTATTTGTCAGCCACTCTTGATTGTGCTCAACATAAAGGAATTGTGTGCACGTGGACAAATTGCCACAATGTTTATGAGAAATCCGGGTTAACTGTCCTCTCGTAACAGGAGTATAAAACCAAAGATTCCCATGAGCAGGTGAATGGAAATAGCCGCGAAAAAAGGATTCATATAGCCGGCCTTTGCAAGGGACTGGAGTGTGCCCCATATACCCCAACAACCAAAGGCCATGCCACAACTGGTTGGAACAGCAAGAGAAAGGTCTTTACCCCATTTTCTGTAGACAATTAAAAGCAGGGGTAAACCAAGAAAAAGCAAGGGCAGGCCAAGTAAGGTGTAGGAAATGCGGCCGTAAAAATTAGCCCAGGCCAGATTCCTTTCATCGTCAGACCTCTGGCGTTGAGTGGTTTTGTAGAGATCTAGCAGGGAGAGTTCCAGGGATTGATATTCCGGGACAAAGAAGTCTTCTGGCTTTTCCTTGAAATGAAAGACTTTGGATGTAAAAAGATCGGTTGAAAAGTAGTCTTTTTCCGGTACTGCATACTGTACCTGTCCATTTTGCAGTGTCCAGGTATCATCTGCCCATTTCGCCTCTTTGGAGGCTATGTGCGTTGACAGTTCATGTTTATCATTCCATGAGGTGTAAGAAAAAAAGAGAAAGTCGTTGCTCTTGGACGATGGACGAGCAAAAGAGTAAAAACCCTCCTGTCCACGATAATAATATCGTCCATTACGATATATGCCGAGGGGGACGCGACCTTTTACTTCTTTGTTCCATATGCGATTGGTTTCTGCGATGGTCTTGGGCAAGATAAACTGGGACATTGCCAGGAAGAGCAGGGTAAATATGACCCCGGAAACCAGGATGGGAGCGGTGATTTTTTTTAAGGGAACGCCTCCGGCTTTGAGTGCAATTAACTCGTTGCTGTGATTGAGGATACCCAGGGTGACAACTCCGGCAAGCAGGATACAGACCGGGCCCATCTGCTCAACTATGAAAGGTACGTTGAGCAGGAAGAATTTAAAGACAAGCCCCATGGATTTCCCTTTTTCCAGGAAGTTGTCTATTTTTTCAAAAAAATCAATCAGCAGGTAAATGGTAATAAAGCTTGCCATCAGCATGCTGATATTACGAAGGAATTGATAGAAGACGTATCGGTAGAGGAGAATCACGGTTTTTGTATGAAAGAAAGGACGGTTATAGAGAAAAAGATCCAGGTGGCTATTGAATGTTCATGTCTGATCATATGTACCTTTTCAGGTGGTGTACCGCGCAGTTTTGGTGGCAAGTAAATACCCATCTAGGAGCCTGTCGGATAATAGGTTTTTTTTCTCAGATCAAGGCATTTTCAGGAAATCAAGCACAGCCATATAACTGATATCGGAGTCTGCGCTTACCTGCGAGCATTGATTTTCTGAGAATAACGCCGATATGGGGGAAAAAGACATTATCTGACAGACTTCTAGCAAAATATTCACTTTTACCATGACTAGCTTAAAAGCAAAAGATGATTGTGGGTAGGTACCTTTTTCTTGCTGGTAACTGCCGGCCTGATGAGACTGTATGCTTAGTAAAGTTTTTCTGGTTTTTTATTTTTTGACTCATTAGCGAGAACTTTATTCTTTGATTTCAATGTGTTGAGGTTGTGGGCGTAGCCCTAAGTCAAAACTTGCTATTTTTGAAATCTCTGTGGTATAGTTGTCCTTCCCTACTCCCCCGATGCATGACCGGGAAGGAAAGGATGATTGTCTATGGATCAGCCGATAACAAAAAAAGACCGTCGAGGTCAGTTATTTCCAACAAAAAGGATAGTATATTTTTGTGAATCGTTCTTTGGTTGGTTGTTGATGCCGCTGCGGTTCCACTTTCGTGAACTGTAGTGGCTTTTTTTTATTATTGTAAATTTTATGATTAAACGACTGGAAAAAATTGCAGACAGTGTCACGCAGAGTGCCAGTAAAAATTCGGCGACGACACGTCTCCAAGGATTTTGGGATATATTTGATCGCGATGACGAAGTTCTTATTCTTATCAGTGCCGACCCGGATGCCATTTCCTCTGCCATGGCTGTTAAAAGGTTGCTCAGTTATAGAGTAAAGAGTGTGGCAATCGGCTATCCCAATGAAATCCGTCGCCTTAACAATATTACCATGGTGGATCGGCTTAAAATACCGCTTGTGCGCATGCACACCCTCCCTGTAAAAGATTACTCAAAATATATTTTGGTGGATTCACAGCCGAATCACCAGCCATGTTTTGAAAAGATAACATTTGATGCAGTCATCGATCACCATCCCGTTACTAAGGGGTGGGATGCAAAATTTATAGATATACGGCCCGAATATGGTGCCGTGGCCTCCATGATGGTGGAGTATTTGCGTGCCGCAAACATTAAACCATCAGTAGCGCTTGCTACAGCCCTGTTTTACGGGATCAAGGTCGACACCCAGAACTTTCAAAAGAAAAATATGCAGGCCGGAGACGGTATATCGTTTCGCTACCTGTTTAATATTGCGAACATGAATCTGGTTCGAAAATTTGAGCTTACCGAGCTGCGGCGCTCTGAACTCAAGTATTTTCGCATTGCCCTTAACGAAGTAAAAAGCAGGAAAGAGCGTGCTTATGTCCACCTTGGCAAGGTGGGGACACCGGATATACTCGTTATTATTGCTGATTTTTTCAATCACGTTGATAAGTTTGACTGGGTCATTGTCTCTGGCGTGTACGGCGAAAAACTAGTGGTTATCTTTCGTTGTGACGGTTACCGGAAAAACGCAGGTAAGCTGGCCCAGAACACATTTGGTGAATATGGTCCGGCTGGCGGTCACAAAGAGGCTGCACGGGCTGAGGTGCCGATGAAGAATCTCCCCCTTAGAGAAAATCTCGAATTTACAACCAACACCCTCATTCGAATCATTACCCGCCACGTAAAATAAAAACCCCATCCTCCCTGATAACTGGTTCCCATTCAATAAAATTGCAAGGAATGTTCTGCACCTATGAGAGTTATTCCTTGCACATGTCATTGTTTATGCAATAAAGTGTACTTACAATAAGCGCTTTTGTTCCTTAGCTCTATTCGGCATGGACAGATACAGCGAAAATGTAATCCCAGCAAGAGGTGTGCACATGTCTAAACCTTCAACCCTGGCAATGATTCTTGCCGGGAGCCGTGTGGGTGAATTGGGTGTATTGACCCATTACAGACCAAAATCAGCGGTGCCGTTTGGTGGTTTTGCCCGTGTGATTGATTTTCCCCTTTCTAATTTACTTCACTCAGGTATAGAGCGCATAGCCATCCTCAGCCAGTATCGTTCTTATTCTTTGATTAACCATATAAGTACCGGTGCTGCATGGGATATGATAGGCCGCAATCGTGGTATCTCCATCCTTCCCCCGTTTAAGGACTATGATAGTCCGCACTGGTATCGCGGATCCGCCGATGCTGTTTACCAGAACCTTGATTTCATTAAGTACTATGATCCTTCGAACCTGTTAATTCTATCCGGTGACCATATTTACCAGATGGATTATCGGGAAATGATTAAATATCACAATGACAAGAAGGCGGATCTCACGGCAGCATTTGTTCAGGTACCACTGGAATCTGCCTCCAGGTTCGGTGTTGCTGAGATTTCTGATGACTGTAGCCAAGGGGGCCGCGTACTTGCCTACGAGGAAAAACCTGATCAACCCAAGAGCAACTGGGCTTCTCTGACAGTGTACTGCTTTCGACCGGAAGTTCTTTACGATGTGCTGAGAGAAAACCAGCAGAATGAGTCTTATGAATTTGGGCGTGATATCATTCCAATGATGATGAAACAGAATTATAATGTTCAAGGTTTTAAATTTGACGGTTACTGGGGATATACAAGAACCGTTGATGAATACTGGCAGACATCCATGGACCTGCTTGGACCTGACCCAAAGATAGACATGGAAACATGGGGGGTCAGAACCAACCTTGCTCATCGAAATATTGCCGGTCGGCAGCCATTGAAAGTAGGTACCTGTGGCAGTCTTGAAAATTCGATGGCCTACAATGGTTGCATTATTGAAGGAACGGTACGTAACTCTATCTTGTTTCCTGGGGTCAGGGTTGAAAAAGGGGCAGAGGTTGTGGACTCAGTCCTGTTTTTTGATAATGTCGTCAAGGAAGGTGCTAAGCTGTGCAGGGTCGTAAGCGACGTGAATACAACCTTTGGGACCAATGTGCAGGTAGGGGTTCCGGGGCGCGGTGAGCCTGGAAGCGTCAGTGTCATCGGGTGGAATAATAAGGTGCCAGCTGGAATGACCATAGGCAGTGGTTGCACGGTTGCACCCCGTATTGATGAGCACAGATGGCCGGAAAAGGGATTAAATGACGGGGAGGAGTTGAAATGAACGCTCTGGTGCTGTTACTCGCGGGTGGTATTGGTAGTCGTCTCAATTCCTTGGTTGGACATAGGGCCAAGCCAGCGGTACCTTTTGGGGGGATATATCGTATAATCGATTTTAGCCTTTCCAATGTTATGAATTCCGGACTAAAGAAGGTCGGGGTGCTCACCCAGTATAAACCGCTCTCTTTGATGGCCCATATCGGTAATGGAGAGGCGTGGGATTTTACAGGTCGTACTCGCGGCGTAAAAATTTTACCGCCACGAACCGGGGAAAAGGATTCGGACTGGTACAAGGGAACAGCTGATGCCATTCGCCAGAATATAGATTTTATAAAAAATAACCCTTCCGACCAGGTAGTGCTTCTTTCCGGTGATCATATTTATATGATGGATTTTGATGCCATGCTCTCCTTTCATCAGCATAAAGAGGCTGATGTTACTATCGGGATGATGGTGGTTCCAAAGAGCGAGATACACCAGTTTGGGGCTGGAATAGTCGATGCGGAGAACCGGATTATCGACTGGGAGGAAAAACCCAAGGAGCCCAAGACCAATCTGGCATCCATGGGGATTTATATCTTTGATACAAAGTATTTATTAAAGACTCTTGAAAGGGATAAGCAGGAAGTTGATTTTGGTATGCATATTATCCCGCGGGCAATAGAAAAAGACAGGGTGTTTGCCTATCCTTTTTACGGCTACTGGAGAGATGTTGGCACGATCCAGTCCTATTGGGAGACGAATATGGAACTTATTCGAGAAAATTCTGAAATTTCTCCCGAAGAATGGGGTATTCAGCCTAATCCCGCCTATGGGGATCGTCCTATGGACAGGGCACCTAGTCGTTTTGTTGATGGGTGTAGTGTTACCTCGTCATTAATATCTGCCGGTTGCGTCATTGAGGGGACTGTGGAAAATTCAGTCCTGTCTCCTGGGGTAAAGGTGAAAAAAGGGGCAGTGGTCACCAATTCCATTATTTTTGATGACGCTGTCATCGGCAAGGATACCAAGGTCGATCTCACAATTTGCGACAAACGAGTACAGGTTGGCGATGGCGCTGTGATTGGCAATTCCGACAATATGACGGTTGTTAACAAAAAGTTTCCGACGCACCTCTACACTGGTATTACCCTTATCGGTAAAGAAGCTCATATTCCTGCTGGTGCGGGGGTTGGTAGAAACTGTATCGTCGATTTCGGATTTGCAGAGACGGATTTTAACGGTTCCCTGGAATTGGGAGACGGTGAGTCGGTTTAGTTATAGCTCTGAGGTAAGCAGCGTTTACCTCTCTACTGCTTTTGAGCAGAGGATAATGGGGTAAACCTGGATTCAAATGACCTTATTGGCGCTGTATTCATACTTTTTTATTTCTTCTTCTGTGATACCTGTAATTTTATTCATGATTCCAGGTTTGTTAAATTCGCAAACATAAAAAAGTAGCGTTCTTGTGTTAATTTTGTTAAAAAATGTCCCTTGTTAGTTGAGTGGTCCCGTAGCTCAGTAGGATAGAGCACTAGATTCCTAATCTAGGTGCCGCTGGTTCGAATCCAGCCGGGATCACCATTTTTTAATCTGTTTTTTCACAAAACGTCTACATTGAAACCGCTCAGGCGATTTTTTCCGTTGTATCTGTTTTATTTCCTACGATTTTTAAAAGGTACGGTTTGTTGAGCACTGGATTCCTAATCCTGGAGTCGCAGGTTCGAATCCTGCCTGGAGCACCATAATATATAAAGGCTAATAACAGGTGATTTCAACTTGTTAGCCTTTATTTGTTTTGACTTTTTTGTCCGTGATATTGTTCGTTTCAGATTGTCATGTGGTAAATTGTGTGAGACTCCTGTTTTAAGCGTTTAAGCTGTTGGGGCCTTCTCTTTTGAAGCAGATTCGCCTTTACCCTGCAAAGTGGCGAGTCCCTCTTCAACTTTCAAAGATTTTTCCTTGAGGATATGTCTGGCCCGAGCATCCATCATTTTGCTAACTTTAGATAAACCAGGGATTCCTGATAATTTATCAACGGCTGTAGCCAACTGAGCACTTTTATCCATTGCATCGATAATGGGGTGGTCAGCTTTATTATAATCAGTTATCAACTTGCCTGGGTTTTCTGAGCTTGCACTCAAAATGTTGTATATTAATTTAATTCTCAATTCTGAAGAAATGTCCTCGTTGTCTATCTCGTCAATTTGACGGGATAGTCCTTCAACCGTTTTACTTAACACTTCTTTATGGCTATATTCTTCAACTAATCTTTTGGATAAATTTGTTTTTTTGTTGGAGGTGTAAGCGAGCCAAAAAAGTGGTAGGTAAATAGGCATGATAGCCAGAACGAGTCTTGGTGTATCGAGAATTAGAGCTTCCAACCCTTTTCCCTGCAGCCATAAGATCAGATTTACGAGAAAAGGTATAAATGAGATTAAAACTAGCCATGCAATAGAGAAATGAAAATTTTTGGCGTGTTTTATGCCCTCATCTTTTTCTTCTTTTCTGAATAAGCATAACTTAAACCAGCCGTTAGAGCATTTGGCAGTAAGGATGCTATTTTCGTATCCACTTTTTCAATTTTTTTTGTCCAATTATCTATGAATCGAACAATATCTTCTTCCTTTGCTTCTTGGAAATTATCAATCTCATGCCCTAGTTCATACAAACTCTCCTTAATTTCATTATATGATTTTTTGAGCTTATCCTTCAATCCTTCAACTTGAGTTTGCTCTCCATTTTCATCATCTTGAACGTAACCAA
>JAUVLX010000196.1 GCA_030600525.1 Desulfobulbus sp.
ACGCAGGAACTATTTTGATTTTTGGGCAATAAGCAGATACCAGCTCAGGCAAGCCGGAATTAGGAACAACAACATAGAAACTACAGGGATTTGCACTAAGTGCAATGAACGTTTTTTTTCCTACAGAAGAAGCACAGCAATAGGAGAAAAATATACCGGTCGCAATGGCTCAATCATCAGCCTTCCGGAAGCAGAGCACGAGTAGAACAAAACTACCCTACATAAACTCAAAATCACAAATCAATGGTGCATGGTCAGAAAAGGTGACCGAAGGAATCTGAAAATTCACCACCTTCAACTCAGGACTGTGAAGGATAAAATCAAGCTCCATTTTAGGCGTACGGCTGGGGAAGGAAGGAAGCTTTTCCGGGTTGGCACTCACCAGTCCAGTGGCACCAAGAAAAAGGTCAAGCTCTCGTTTTCCCCAAAGAACATTAAAATCACCTGCTAAAATTACAGGACGATCCACTTCTCTGATAAGCCGATACAGCCTCTCCAACTGGTATTGTCGATTCCGAAATGTCAGTGACAAATGAACCAGAAAGACGGTAACCCTTTCCATGCATGCCTGGATTATGAGCCGTTTGACCCCTTCCTCAAAATAGTGAAAGCGATGACTGATTATTTCGTCATGAGCCAAAATAGCATTACCCTGCGTTCTTAACAAAGGAATCCGTTTCGCTACTGAACCAAAGGCATACTTAGTTTCAATAACGTGATACAACTTCAGTTGATCTGCTATTTTTTGGGCCTGACACTGCTGCTCAGTTCGAAAAGAACCTCCGTCCACCTCTACCAGCCCAAGGACATCAGGCTGCACGCTTTTAATAAAGGACACGATTTTTGCCAGTTGGCTTCCGGAGCGCTTCAGATACCCGGCATAAGGGAAAGGAAGATGAAAACGGGTACCGTTTCCGGCAGCATAGCGAATGTTGTAGAGAAGAAATCGCAAAGCCCGTTCATCTTTTGGGACCACAATCGTATTAGCCACGATTCCTCAGCCCAAAGACGCCTTGCTTTTTACTGCTAAATGCAGGATTAACACCTCCCCTGCCGGTTTTTTTGCTCCTTTCCTCGTTTTCAGGCTTAATAACAACAGCTTCTGGCTGCTCCTGCTCGCGAAAAAAAGATTGCGGCTCGACCTCCTCCCCCATCCCTAAAGATTCACGGTAGATCGCATAAAAACGGGTACAGTCATGATAATAGCTCTTTCGCTTCAACCATTTGGGTATGTTACCCCCGTTTTCCAACTGATGAAAGGTCGGTAGATTGACGAGCAGAATGGCAAGCGCATCCTTTGCCATCCGCTTAACATTAAACTGTTCCCCTATATAGGCATCAAGATCAGCACGAATCTTCCTGTTTAATAAATGATACCCCTTACCACGAATCTGGACTTCAAGGAGATTAAAACGACGAATTGCCCAGGGAAGAAGTAGAGCTGCAAATAACATATATTCTGGAATCACAACTTGTCTTTTTTCATTACCCAAACCATGCAGCCTGTCTAACACCTTTAAAAGGCTATAAAGTTCATTTACTATATCCTGCCGATCCTGACTATTGAGACACGTTTTATATAATGGAAAGAGGGTTTCCCAGATGTTATTTTCGATACAAAGCTGCGCCCACGGTTGGCTAGCCCCTGACTGCAGGTCCTTCAAAATTTCATCACGAACACGTGATACAGGGCAAAGCAAAAGCTTATCTGCATGCACACCTATGGCATCTCGGGTAGGGAAATCTATAGCAAACCCCTTTCTGGCAGCATGGCGGATTGCTCGCATTATACGTACAGGATCACGCGTAAATCGACGATGAGGATCGCCAACCATACGTACCACACCGGTATTCAGATCATCAACACCACCAATGTAGTCAATAATCGTATTGGTCTCAATTTCGTAAAACAGAGCATTAATGGTAAGATCCCTGCGAAAGGCATCCTCTGCCAGGGTACCAAAGGTATTGTTATGGGCCAGGACCTGTTGGGGACCATTGAGGTCATGTTCACTTTGTGACCGCAGGGTGGAAACCTCTATAATCTTGTTGCCGCGGAAAAAAACCTGCACTAAACGAAAACGTCTGCCAATTGTTCGGCTGTTACGAAAGAGTTTACGCAGCTGCCCAGGACGAGCGTCCGTTGAGATATCGAAATCCTTGGGAGTCTTACCAAGATAAAGATCACGCACCCCACCACCAACAAGGTACCCTTTGAAACCGGCATCACGAAGCCGGTAAAGCACTTTCAAGGCTTCGATGTCCAGCTGCGATTCGCGAATAGAATGTTCAGATTCGGGGATGATCAGCGGTTCACGCCCCTGATATCCCCGGTCCAGATCTACGATTGATGAGTCCGTGTTCATACACTCACTACAAATGTTTTATACAAGGCCTCTTCAAACAGCCCCGGATTCGTTTTTATTTGTTTTTTCTTTGTAAACAGATTCGGCAGCCGTAACAAAACGATCGAAAATTTCACGTACAGGTAAAATCTCTTTCATTTTAAAGGTATTCGACCCTGAAAAAAACAAACCATTTTCAATGTCCCCGTCAAAGGCAGCCATCAACCTGTCATTAATGCAATATTTATAACTGCATTTTTTAAGGCACTTGAACCTGCATTTCTCCACTGAGACATCGCCGCCTTTTTCCATTTTCTCAATGAATGGAGTTTTCACAGCTCGTCCCGTCATCCCCACAGGGGATGGCACTAAAACAATATCATCCTCTTGGGCTTTCAGGTAAGCCTCTTTGAACTCCTGAGAAACCGAGCACTCTTCACTAAGTACAAAGCGGGAAGCGATCTGGATACCGTCAGCACCGTAGTCATCCATCATCTCAGCCATCTCAAAGCCGTTTGTAATACCACCTGCTGCGATCAGCGGCACCTTAGAAACCACCTTACGGATCTCCGGAAACATATCCCGCAGTTTTTGGTCCGTACCAAGATGCCCACCGGCTTCAGTGGCTTCGGCAATGATGGCAGCTGCGCCAAGCTTTTCGGCCAACTTTGCGAAATTGGGAGAAGAAACGATCGATATGATCGGAATATTATATTTTTTCCCAATCTTGAAAATATCCCTGGAAAATCCGGCACCAGTAATAATCATGTCTGCACCGGCCTCTATGGACCCTATGACCAATTCATAAAAGTCCTTCATCGCATACATTATATTTACAGCAATTATGCCCTGAGTGGCATTTTTAGCCTTACGAATATCTTCCTTTAATTCATCGACAGGGATTGCAGATCCCCCTATCGTCCCTATTCCACCACACTCGGCAACAGGTACAGCCAGGGCCGAGGTTGAAACGCGAACAGACATTCCACCCTGGATAAGAGGTACCTTGGCTATAAACGAGCCTATTTTTAATTCTGGCAATTTCATGCAAATCTCTTGGGTTAGAGGGCTAAAATATCTACAGTCGCTGAAGCTGGTAACACTTCATCCAGCATCGGCAATTTGTTGCTAAGCCTCAATACAACAACAAACACTACCCGGTGTCTGACCTTGTAATATTACCTTTTCAACGACTCTATAATCTAAATACCAAACTACCAACATAGTCTTTTTACCAGAAATGCGCCACACCGACTTGACTTTTCGTCCATTTTGCAGTTAGATTTTTGTCTTTTTTTATTAAAATTGAGTATCGTCAATGTACATAATGCAAGTTTTCTGCAGTCACAATGGAGCACCTCTTTGAAAATTCAGGCTATAAACGGATTTAAAGACATTCTGCCAGACAATGCCCTCCTCTGGCAACATATCGAACAACGGGCCAGGGATATTTTTCAACGATTCGGCATGCGAGAAATCAGAGTACCGATCATGGAAAAAACCGATTTGTTTGTCCGCTCCATCGGCGAGGCAACAGATGTGGTTGAAAAGGAGATGTACACCTTTACCGAAAAGTCAATCACCATGCGTCCGGAAGCCACCGCCTCGATCATGCGGGCTTTTATAGAACACGGCCTGCATGTGCAACAACCTGTCCTGCGGTTATTCACTATCGGACCGATGTTTCGCCATGAACGTCCGCAGAAGGGGCGTCAGCGTCAATTCCACCAGCTCGATGCTGAAATCATAGGTGCCCAGGAACCGCAAGTTGACGCTGAGCTGATAGCCATGGGTCAAATGCTGCTTGATGAACTTAACATCAACACCAGCCTTGAAATCAACTCGCTTGGATGCACGGTATGCAGGCATCCCTACCGTGCAAAGCTCGTCAAATACCTGGAGCAACACCACGATGCACTTTGCGATGATTGCAAACGCAGAACCCATACCAATCCGCTCAGGGTACTGGATTGCAAAAAATCCACCTGCAAAGCACTGGCCAAAGATGCCCCATCCATATTGGATAGCCTTTGCGAAAACTGCAACGAACACTTTTCTCTTGTCCAACAGGCGCTGCAGGATCTGGGCATCTCCTACACTCTCAACCGTTTCATGGTGCGTGGACTGGATTACTACACCCAGACAACTTTTGAATTCCTGACCAGTGACCTGGGAGCACAGGCGGCTGTTGGTGCCGGCGGAAGATACGACGGATTGATTGAGCAACTCGGTGGTCCAGCCCTTCCTGGTATTGGTTTTGCCATGGGCATCGAGCGCATTGCCCTGTTGATGGAACAAAAAGACGACAGCAACCGCCTCACGCAAGATATTGATTGCTTCATCGCCGCACTTGGCCAGGAGGCAAGCCAGCCATGCGCCCAACTGACACATCAACTCAGGCTGCGAGGTATAAAAGCAGCCATGGATTACAGTGGCCGCCGCCTCAAGGCACAGATGAAACAGGCCAACCGCGTTCACGCTCGGTTTGTACTGATCGTCGGCGAGGACGAACTGGAACAACAGAAGGCTGTTCTCCGTGATATGAAAACCCAGGAGCAGCACTCTTTTTCCCTTGCCGGATCTATCAGCGAGCAAAGCGAACGGTTAATGCCCCTGCTGTGCGCTTAACCTAAATACAATATTTTCAGCACTATTGTTCTTTCACCAAAACGGACAGTTTGCGCTGCAACGCGCCGTTTCCGGCTTACCCCGGCGGCCTTTTTCTGGAGAAAACTATGGAATCAATGGGAACGCTACGGCGAACACATAACTGCAACGATCTTGGGCGGGAAAACCTGTCACAGGAAGTGACCCTCATGGGATGGGTTTTACGTCGTCGTGATCACGGTGGGGTTATTTTCATCGACCTTCGTGATCGCTGGGGCATTACCCAGATTGTTTTCAACCCCGAAGTCAATAAGGAGGTGCATGCAAAAGCTCACCAACTTCGCAACGAGTGGGTTCTTGCAGTGCGGGGTAAAGTCGAACTGCGTCCCGGAGACATGGAAAACAAAAAGCTGAAGACCGGCTCCATTGAAATACTTGTTGATGAGCTGCGTATTCTTAACACCAGCGAAACGCCCCCTTTTCCACTTGATGAAGACAGCGATTTTTCAGACAATCTGCGTCTCCAGTACCGTTATCTCGACCTTCGCAGACCCGAAGTGGCCAGCAACCTGATCCTCAGACATAAAGCGCTGCAGACAGTTCGCAACTACCTCAACGACCAGGATTTTCTCGAAATCGAAACTCCTATGCTCACGCGGTCAACCCCTGAAGGTGCTCGCGACTACCTGGTCCCCAGCAGGGTCAGTGCAGGCAAGTTCTTTGCTCTCCCCCAATCGCCACAGCTCTTTAAGCAGATCCTGATGATGTCCGGTATGGACCGTTATTATCAAATCGTCAAATGCTTTCGTGACGAAGACCTGCGAGCTGATCGCCAACCTGAGTTCACCCAAATTGATATGGAGCTCAGCTTTGTCACCCAAGAAGATATTATCGCCACTGTTGAGGGAATGATTGCCTCCCTGTTCAAGGCTACCGTCGACGTCGACATGAACCTGCCTATCAAACGCATGACTTATGATGAGTCTATGCTGCGATTCGGCACAGACAGACCCGACACCCGTTTTGCCCTGGAGCTTGTTGACCTGACCGAGACCCTCAGCGGTTGCGGATTTAAAGTGTTCAACACAATCATTGAAAAGGGAGGGGTCGTCAAGGCGATCAATGCCAAGGGCTGCGCCAATTTCTCCCGTAAGGACCTGGACGACCTGACAGAATATGCTGGTCGATTCGGCGCTCGCGGTATGGCCTGGATCAAAATCAAAGAGGACGACTGGCAATCACCGATCACCAAATTTTTCAGTGACGAGGAAATCGCCGCCATGGGCAAAGCACTTGATGCCCAACCCGGCGATCTGATTTTATTTGGTGCAGACAAACTTGCCACAGTTCACCAGGTGCTGGGAGAACTTCGACTCGAGTTGGCACGCAGGCTCGATATCATCGAAAAAGGTACCTATGATTTTCTTTGGATCACAGATTTTCCGATGTTTGAATACGATGACGATGCCAAGCGCTTTTCCGCTGTGCACCATCCTTTCACAGCGCCTTTTGATGACCACCTGGATATGCTTGAATCAGATCCAGGAGCAGTGAAAAGTCAGGCTTACGACTTGGTCTTAAACGGCAATGAAATCGGCGGTGGCTCCATCCGTATCCACGATCCGGCCGTACAGGAAAAAGTTTTCAAAGCTTTGGGTATTGGTGAAGAAGAAGCCCAAGAAAAATTCGGTTTCCTCCTCAAAGCTCTTACCTATGGTGCACCTCCCCATGG
>JAUVLX010000021.1 GCA_030600525.1 Desulfobulbus sp.
TCTTGCCAGCCGTTTTCTACCATTTCCAAGAGGGCAGGAAAACACCATCCATGACGCCTTTCTCTTGCATTTCCCCTAGTCTCCGTGTATACGAATTACCAAAGATAACCACCTCGTTTGGTCTTATTATTCAGCAGGTAATGGTAAAAGTTACTGTCTCTTTGGAATGTTCCGTAACATTTTTTATTTTATAGCCTACACTTCTGCAGCTTACAGATACATACGTTTGAACAATGTGACCAAGCATCACTATGCGCAAAAACATTATGCAAAATAAAAAACATCATATCCTGATAACAGGTGAGAGCGGGCAGAGTCGTGCCTATGTTATTTCACACAAAACATGCCGCAATGTTATCACCGGATCTATTATATGTGCACTCTTGCTCAGCTTCGGCAGCGCCCTCAGCGTGAGTTTATTCTCATCAAATAATACCCTTAAAAAACAGGTTGCCGTTCTCCGCACCGAAACTATAACAAATACAGAATTAGCCACCCAACTCGCCACCACATCCTCTCAGCTTGAAGAATACCGGCAACAAGTTTTTACCCTGAAACAGCAGCAGGAAAACCTGCTTGAAAAAAGTGTAAGCCGGCTGGATGAACGTTCTAAAATCATAGAGTCCATCATGGACACCATTGGGGTTGAGGTGATCATAGAAGAAGATACGAAACACAGTGGTGGTCCTTTCATCTCTTCCGATGAAGGTTCTTATGGAAAAAAGCTGCTCCTTAACACAGATAAATATCTCAATATTATAGAAAAAACCCCTTTAGGTCGTCCGCTGCCCACAAGAATCAGTTCTAAATTTGGCCGAAGAAAAGATCCCTTCAACAAAAAGAATGCCTTTCATGAAGGATTAGATTTCAAAGGAAATACCGGCGACAAAATACGAGCAACTGGTGCAGGTACTGTTAAGACATCGACCTATTCAAAAGGATGGGGTAATTATATTATCATAGACCATCATAACGGTTACAAAACTCTTTTCGCGCATTTAAGCAAAAGATTAGTCAAAAAAAGCGAGAACGTTACCCGAGGCAAGGTGATAGGACATGTTGGTAACACCGGCCGAAGCACAGGTTCCCATTTGCACTATGAAATACAGCTTCATGGCAAGCCGATAGACCCCATGAAATATGTAAAAATCGCCAACTTATCCATGAAAATTAAAAACTGATTTTTCACAAACTAACTATGGCTTTATTTAAAAGCAAAGACACTAATCTCCAAAAAAACGCTAACCACGCACCTAAAAAGGCGATAGCAAAGGACGTTATTTCCTCAATTATTTCTCAGGAAATGGTAATTACAGGTGAGATTTCTTTTTCGGGCAAAGCAAGAATTGACGGCACTCTGGAGGGCAACCTCACTGGAGAGTACCTCATTCTCAGTGAAGTAGGTAAGATAAAGGGGGATTTACAGCTTGAATCCCTAGTCTGTCATGGTCAGATCGAGGGTAATATTTACGCAAAGGTGGTTACCATTCACGCGACCGCCGCAATCAAAGGCAAACTCATTGCCGAAAGCCTGACGGTTGAGCCAGGCGCTTTACTCAGCGGTGAGATTAGTGCGGCAGATAAAGGAAAACCAATAAGTGAGTCTGAAAAACAGCTACCTCAGACTAAAACAGTAACTGCAGAAAGCAAAAACAAAAAGGAGTAAAACAAGTACGAATGTTGAACCAAAATACTCTTTATTTCCCTATACAAAACTCGTTAAAGATAGCATCCAGAACATCTTCAGGAGTTGTCAAACCTACAATATCCCCCAGATAATCCAGCCCATCTTGGGCATCAACAGCCAACAGGTCACACGGTGCACCATCACTGATTGCTACCAGCAATCTTTGGCAGGCTTCGGCTGTTTTCTGCAATGCTGCTAAGTGCCTTACATTAGGCGCGCACAGACCAACCTCTGCAGCCTTTTCATCGCTCAGAACAGCCTTGAAAATGACTTCACGCAAAATGTCTATCCCAACATTTTCCTTGGCTGAAATTTCGACCCGCTTTTCCTGCTCAAATTTTCCATGTAGACCAAGAAGCTCATGCTCGGTGCTCCTGTCTGTTTTATTAAAAACAACGATATGCTGCTTCCCTTCAATCGTTGTATAGATTTCCAAATCACGCGCAGTTAATGGCTGTGAGGCGTCGATCAAAAACAATACCAAATCTGCTGCATCCATCTTGCGCCGAGCCCGCTCCATTCCCAATTCTTCAACCACGTCATTATGCGCCCGAATCCCTGCGGTATCAACAAGGTGCACAGGTATTCCATCAATGACGATGCTCTCTTCAATAGTATCTCTTGTGGTCCCCGGCAAAGGTGTGACAAGTGCACGTTCTTCCCTGAGCAGGGTGTTAAGCAAGCTCGATTTGCCGACATTAGGACGTCCGGCAATGACAACACTGATCCCCTCCCTGATGATTTTACCGCTAGATACCGAACGGATGAGAGCCTCAATCGGCTTGAGAATTTTGTTCTGTAACTGCGATTTTATCGCTTTTTTATCGAGAAGTTCCACATCATCATCTGGAAAATCTATCGCAACCTCAAGGAGTGCGAGAATAGCGACCAACTCCTTACGAACAGCCTCAAGTTCATCGGTTAAACGCCCCTGCAGTTGGTTCACAGCAAGATCGATACCCTTATCCGTTTGCGCCTGCAACAGATCAATAACTGCTTCAGCCTGGGTAAGGTCAATACGACCACCAAGAAAAGCACGCTTGGTGAACTCTCCCGGCTCAGCAGGCCTGGCTCCCATTGCAAATACTGTTGCCAACACCTTTTGCAACAGTACATATGAGCCATGGCAGTGCAACTCAACCACATCTTCAACCGTGTATGTTGCAGGCCCCTGCATGAAAACGGCAAGAACCTCATCTAAAACTTTACCGGCGGAATCGGCGATTGTACCATAATACAGCTTATGGCTTTCAAATTGAGAAGTGGGGTACTTGGGGGTAAAAAGCTGCTCAAGAATGGAAGCAGCAGTTGCACCAGAAATACGAATAATACCAATACCGCCGGTTCCTGGCGGTGTGGCAATGGCGGCAATGGTATCTGTTGAACGATGGTACCCCATCGGTGCTATCCTCTCTTCTTCCTGGACCCAGACCGACGTCCTTTGCCTGGCTTATAAATCAGCACTTTTTTAAAGAGCCCATCTCCGACGGAACGGCTCCGGATCCCTTTATCCTCTTGTAAAATCATGTGAACAATCCTGCGCTCCGAGGGGTTCAAGGCTGGGATGGCTTGAGTCTTTCCATCTTCCTTTACTTTTTCGGCGAGCTCAACTGCTCGTTCCTTCAGATCTTCTGCGCGCCGCTGCCTGAAATCCCCAGCATTGAGTGATAAAAGAAACCTGTCTGGCAAACTTTGCAGCATCATCTTACGGATAAGATATTGTAGACTGTCAAGCGTACGCCCTTCTGAACCGATAATGTCTTCCTCGTATTCGCTATTGATATTGCAAGTGACAGCATTTCCCTCAAAGGTAACATCAACCTGTGAGGGAAAATTCATCAGGGAAAGCATCTCGCTTATGGTAGCTTGAATGCTGTCCAGCGCTTCCTGCGACGGCTCTTCGTAGCTCACCTCAACAGATTCTGCAGAGCTTCTCCCTTCTTTAATAGGGGGAACGGCTTTCTTTCTTTTAACATCATCATTGCCAATTGGTGCAGGTTTCTCCATTTCGGTGGGATCGCTTTTTCCTTGCCCCTGGCGCGCATCACTGGCAACAACTGTCTCTTCTCGACCTATCGGTTGTGCATCAATGGCCGTTCCCTGCTCAGCTGGAAGAGGTTCAACCTTTTCCAGCTGCAATTTTTCTTTCACCCGAATATGGGCTTGTTTTCGGCACAAGCCAAAAATTCCAGCTGACCCAGTTTCGAGGATCTCAATCTCCAGGTTGTCTTGTGTTGTTGCGAACTCCTTACAAGCCTGGTCAATAACATCTGTTATATCTTTTCCGAAAAAATCTTTTTCTTTTGTCATAAGAGTCTTCCTTACAGCCCGGGTTTATGCTTTGGTTTGCCGGTTGATGAGTTGTTGCTGAAGAATGGAAAGAAGATTATTTACAAACCAATAAAGTACCAGACCTGAGGCAAAATTAATAAACATAAAAGTGAAAATTATCGGCAGAAATTGCATCACTCTCGCTTGTGTTGGGTCAGCAGTTGTAGGCGTCATTTTCTGCTGCAAAAACATGGAAGCGCCCATCAATAAGGTCAGCACAGGCAACCCGTGTAGATATGGAATATCAAACCCTAACCAAAGCCGGTCAGGGGCGGAGAGGTCGTTAATCCATAACATAAACGGAGCATGACGCAGCTCAATTGCTGCCATCAAGACTCGATACAGAGCAAAGAAAAATGGAATCTGGATGACCATGGGCAGGCAACCACCCACAGGATTGACCTTGTACGTTTTGTACATGGCCATCATTTCCTGATTCATCTTTGCAGGATCGTCCTTGAACTTCTCCTTCAACTTAGCGACTTTAGGCTGCAGTTTCTGCATGTTCTTCATTGACTTCATACCCTTCTGGGTAATGGGCCAGAACACACCTTTAATTAAAACGGTCACCAAAATAATGGCTATTCCATAATTTTTTGTATAATCATGAAAAAAGTTCAGCAACCAAAGCATGGGCTTGGCCAAGATATCAAACCAGCCAAAATTAACAGCCTTGCCAAGTTCGCTACCCGTTGCCTGCAAAACTTTCAGTTTTTTAGGACCAAAATAAATGGAATAGGCGTGGGTACTGGCCTCTCCTGCAGCAAGAGTTGCAATCCCTTCTGACATGACAGTGCGAACACTTTCTTCATTACCCTGCAGAGTGACAACTCGGCTTTTCTCCGATTTTGGCACAATGGATGTCATAAAATAGTTATCCAAATACCCAGTCCAGCTGACATCTCCCTGTACAACAATTGGGCCTTCGGTCAATTTTTTAAGTTTCGTTTCTACCAATTCGCCATTGACGTACGCTGCCGGTCCTGAAAAAAGAAATCGGCTAGTCGCACTGGCATGGGAAAACGATTTATTAACCATCGTAATCGCTGGCGATATCTGCAGTGGATGTGCACTGCCATTTTCTATCTGATACGTATCGTCAATTAAATAGGTATCCCCACGAAACTTCAAGGTGCGGACTATTTGGGTCCCATCATCAAGGGTTGCCTGCATTACCAGAACAGCTTCTCCCTGTTCGTCCGTAACCACAACCGTGTCGTTTTCCGCTGTAAACAGCGGCAACACTTTCCCTGCTCCGTTATCAAGCGAAAAAAGGATCGGTAACGTGTTAGGGGTTTGGGTAAGAACCAACTGCATTGGACCTGATTCAAGGTCTATGGCAGTTCGATATCTCTTAAGGACAAAACTTTTAAAACCACCACCTTGCTCACTGATGATAGCAGTATAGAGCGGTGTATCTATTGTGATATCCCGCGCATCCGGATTAACAGGAAGAGTAGCCATGCTGCCGGTTACTTGCGACGTAAAAACCGGTTGCACCTGCACTGCACTTTGCCCTGCACCTTGTTCCTGAGTACTGACAGTCTCATTAACTACGGGTTGCTCGGCAACCGGTTTAACAAAAAAGTACTGGTACCCGACAAGAATCAGGAACGAGAGAACAATAGCCAGAAAGGCTCTGAATAAGTCCATTTTTTTTCACACCTCGTAAAGACACTCTCGCCTGCACATCTATTCAATGCCCAAGACAAAAGTATTATTTCACAGGATCGTAACCGCCCCGTGAAAAAGGATGGCAGCGTAATATTCGCCAAAGGCCTTTCAACCCTCCACGAATTACGCCATATTTTTGTACCGCTTCGATTGCATACTGAGAACAGGAGGGGATAAACCGACAAGAGGGAGGGAAAAGTGGCGAAATAACATATTGATACCCCTTGAAAAGCAGCACAATACACTTTCGGGGAATCGACGTTACACTTGCAAGAGCATCTCTGATTTGCATCACATATATTCTTTTCAACAAAGTTCCCCATCTCCAACTTCATAAGGGAAGTACTTTGCATCCATCACGGCTGAAACCATATGCTGGAAGTCGTTGGAACTACGCACAAAAAACCCTGGGCGAATAGTTACAACGACATCCGCATTCTGGGGAAACAAGTGTCTGTTCTTGCGAAATACCTCACGTACGACACGCTTAATCCGGTTACGTTGAACCGCCCCCCCTACCTTTCGCTGCACACTTATGCCCAATCGACTCCATTGCTGCTGATTAGGCATATAAATTACAGCAAAGCCATCACCGTGCAGTCGATTTCCGAACCGGTACACCCTATTGAATTCCCAGGTTTTTCTGATGATACTTGATTTAGGGAGTCCATGGGGTTTCATGTTTTCCTAGACTGCTATCTGCTTCCGTCCTCTTGCCCTTCTGCGTCTGATCACGGCCCTTCCGCCAGTGGTTTTCATTCGGCTGCGAAAACCGTGGGTGCGGTGACGTTTGATATTACTTGGCTGAAAAGTTCTTTTACTCATAACTCATTTCCTTTCATGGTATAATATGTTTAATAAAAGCTGTTGTGAAACTGAGTATCATCATCCCGAGTAACGTATAAACCTGTTCGGTAAGATGTACAATGCTCGATAGAACATATGGCTTTTCGGAAAAACTCTCTACTCAGCCTGCACACACTACAGTTGTTTCACGAAACTGCGTATTTTAATCACAGCAGAGGCTATCTGTCAAACCATTTCATCTCAACAACGAAAATGTATGGGTAAATTAGATTACAATGCTGTCGACTGGGGCAAACTTTGGCAACAAGCCCAACAGAATAGAGCAGGCAAAGAAAAAAAAGCAAAAGACTGGGATAATCGAGCCCACTCTTTTGCCGCACGGACAGCGACCTCCATCTACACTAAGCATTTTCTTCAACTACTCCGACCTGAAGCACACTGGACAGTCCTGGACGTTGGATCAGGCCCAGGAACCCTAGCCCTGCCTCTTTCACCTCGCGTAAAACATATCACTTGTCTTGATTTTTCAGGCAACATGCTAGATATACTAAACAAACGAGCACAGCAGCATAAATTCCCCAATATTACGACCTGCAAAGCCGCCTGGGAAGATGACTGGAGGCAGCTGGGCATCCGTCCCCACGAGGTTGCCATCGCTTCCCGGTCACTTGCCGTCAAAGACCTTAAAGGTGCACTCAATCTACTCTGCTGCTTTGCAACTGAAAAAATAGTAATCACTGACAAGGTTCGACATGGCCCTTTTGATCCAGACGCCTTCCGAGCCCTACAAAGGCCTCTCCAGACAGGCCCGGATTATATCTACACTGTCAATCTCCTCTACCAGATGGGCTTTCTTGCCTCGGTCGATTATATCCGCCTTGAGGAGCATCCGACTTACCGGAGCTTTGAAGATGCCATGACAGGGTACAGTTCCATGTTTCCCTCAATCAATCCTGATGAAAAAAAGCAATTGATAAAATACCTCCAATCCATTACCACCTCCAATGAAGATGGAGGGGTTACAGTACACAGGCAACATGTTCCAACCTGGGCTTTTATTTCTTGGAACCCCAATGAGCGTGATTTGTAAGCCAAAACACTGCTAACAGGTAACGAGAAGAGTCTTCTGCGTAAAAACAGGGCACTGGAATTTGCAAGTGAACTGCAATACATCATTGAGCGTATGATATTTAAAAAAAAGGGTACCAGCGAAAACATCCTTATCCTTGGTCTTGGCGGCATTGGTTCTTACCTTGCTAAGCGACTCCTGCATGAAGGATATGCGATCACGGTAATCGAACCTGACAGCGATCTCGTACGTTATGCTGACAGTGCCATGGATGCCCGCATGATACAAGGCAATGCCATGTCAGTGTCCTGCTGGCAGGATGCGCATGCAAAAAACATGGATTACCTGATTGCGGTGACCGATAACGATGCGATCAACATGCTCTCTGCCATGGTTGCTGATCGCTTTAATATACCCACCAAAATTGCCCGCGTAAGATCCCAAGACTTTGGCCATAGCAACTCCCTGCTTAAGGGAGAAGACCTGAAAGTTGACCTCTTCATTCATCCAGAGGAGCTTGCTGCCCAGGAAATTGTCCGCATGATCAAACGAACTGCCGGTGATGAGATCATTGATATCGCCCTTGGTCAGATGCAGGTCATGGCAACAAGGATCACCCAAACATCTCCTTTTGCCTTTAAAAATTTAATTGATATCTCAAGGACTTACAGCGAATTCCCATTTCGAGTTGTCGCCATTGCCAGAGGGATCAATACGGTAATCCCCTCCGGCGAGCATGAAATTCTTCCCCAGGACCAAGTCCTGATTATGGCTGATAAGAAACACCTGCCAAAATTGATGGAACTCACCGGAGTAAAACAGCAACGGCGACACCGGGTTATGATCCTTGGCGGTGGCTTGGTTGGCTCTAGGATTGCCGAACTTCTCGGAAAAACCTTTCACGTTACCTTACTGGAAAAAGACGGTAAGAGAGCTGAAGAATTATCTTCCATGCTCAGAGACACGGAAGTACTCCATGGAGACGGCTCTGACAAAGAGGTCTTGGAAGAGGCCGGCCTCAAAGACATTGACACTTTTATCGCTTCAACGGGAGAAAATGAAACCAACATCATGAGTTGCATCCTCTCTAGGCATCTCATGGCCGCTCATGACGGTGAGAGTCAAGGAATGCAGCGCAAAACCATCTGCCTTGTCACCAAAGAGGAATACCTGGTGCTTGCCTCCACCAGTGGACTCGATATAGTCCTTAACAAAAAGATCCTGGCAGGAAATGAAATCCTCACCTTTATTCGTGGAAGCGAGTTACTTTCCATCTCCCACATGCATGGGTTTGATGCTGAGGTCGTTGACTTGATTGCGGCCCCCAATGCCCCTATCACCCGCAAACCGCTCGCCAACCAGACCAAGGCGCTGGCTGGTCATATCATTGTCGGCAGTGTTTTTCGGGACGGACAGTGGAAAACAGCTGTGGGAGATACACATATTCATAATGGTGACAGAGCTATCGTCATTTGTAATACGCTCTACCTTAAAGATGTCCGCAAGCTTTTCTCAGCCTGAAAGCACAGGCAAGACACCTCTATTTCTTCCAAAATGACGGATAAAAGATAACCAAAGCGGAAAACATTTCCAGCCGTCCAACCAGCATATTCCAGGAAAGAAACCATTTACTGGCATCAGACAAAAAGGCAAAGTTTTCACTGGGACCGACGGCTCCAAAACCAGGTCCGATATTCATCAGCGCTGAAATAACTGCGCTCATGGCACTGATATAGTCCAGGTCCTCCAAAAGAACCATCAAGCATCCGCCACCCAGAACCATAAAGATATTAACTATAAAATAACACAAGGCAAGATCGACCACAGAGGAGTCTACTGCCTTCTGATTAAGACGAATCGTGATCACAGAGCGGGGCTGAAAAAAGATTTTACGAATGGAGTTATACATATACTTACAGATAATTACATAATGCACGACCTTGATCCCACTTGTGGTGGAACCTGCACAGGCACCGACAAAGCAGACAGTGAAAAGAAACATCTGCGCAGCTTGGGGCCACAGTTCATAATCTGTGGTCGTAAAGCCTGTGGTTGTTAAAAGTGACATTACCTGAAAAGTGCCGTACCGGAATGCATCAGGGATCGTATTGTAGGTGCCGTTATAGAGCAGTATAAGTGATACCATTACCGAAAAGAAGAGAACCAGCACCACGTACCACTTGAATTCTGTATTCGTGTAAACCGCTTTCCAGTCTCCTCGCAGCAACAGAAAAAATAAAATAAACGTTGTCCCACCCAAAAACATGAACAGGATCGTTATCCAATCAAAATAAGCACTGTTGTAATGCCCAAGGCTTAAATTTTTCGGAGAATAACCAGAAGTGGAAACCGTCCCAAAGGCTGTGCAGAGGGCATCAAAAATCGTCATATCTCCAGCCCACAGCAAACCTGCTTGGAGAAAATTCAAAAAAAGATAGATCCACCAAAGGCTGATCATGGTGTCACGGTTGCGCGGTTTGAATTTTTCCTTGGTGATTACCTGGCCAGGGCTGGACTCTGCCCGAAATAACCGAAGCCCACCCATTCCCTGAGGGAGCAAAATGATGGTTAAGGTAAGAAAGCCCATGCCACCGAGCAAATGGGTCTCACTACGCCAGAACAATAAGCCATGGGGTACGCACTCTATGTCGGTGAGCACCGTTGCACCGGTAGTGGTATACCCTGATATCATCTCAAAAAAAGCGTCGGTAAATGAAGGTATTGAGCCATGAAGCATGAATGGAAGGGCTGAAAAGGCAGAAACAACAAACCAACCAAAAACGGCAACGATAATACCGTCCTTCATATTCAATTCGTATTTTTTGCGACACAACCACCATGCAGGGAGCCCCAGAAAGAAAGTCACAGCAGCCGAGACCACCAAGGAAGCCAAATCGCCCTCTCCGTAATACAAAGAACACAGCACAGGAAACAGCATGGCGCTGCCAGTCACCATGAGTAACAATCCAAACACGTGAATTATTGATGCAATATGCATAAAATGAAGAAAGATCCTGTAAGAAAAGGTAGCATTTGCAACCGTCAAATATGATCACCGACAAAAACACCTGCTCCAGTTTACATGTGTTAATTCTCTGTCGGCTGATGCTTCCCATTGCAAAAAAGAACAGTGCTATCTATAATAAATCTTTTATTGCAGAGTCAATAGCTGATCACGTCACTTCACAATGCCGCAGTTTCAGTACACTCTTCTTCCTTCTACTCATTTAATCATATGACAGATTTTGATATTGCCGTAATCGGGGCCGGGCATGCCGGTTGTGAAGCAGCTCTTGCCGCCGCCAGGATGGGTTGCCGAACACTTGTATGTGTTATTAATGCAGACACCATCGGTGCCATGTCCTGCAACCCTGCCATTGGAGGACTTGCCAAGGGTCACCTTGTTAGGGAGATCGATGCTCTAGGCGGAGAAATGGCCAAAAATATCGATGCAACCGGTATCCAGTTTCGTCGACTTAACACCAGCAAAGGACCTGCTGTACGATCATCACGGGCTCAAGCCGATCGGTTACTGTATCGCCTGCGAATGAAAAATATCCTTGAAAACCAGGAAAACTTAGAGATCAGGCAAACAGTTGTTGATGAGATCCTGGTAGAAAACGATCAAATCATTGGCCTCCGTACCTCTCTGGACGAACACCTCACCGTCAAGGCTGTGGTTGTCACCACCGGAACGTTTCTCAACGGGCTGATCCATGTCGGTCTCAAGCATTTCCCGGCAGGAAGAATGGGTGACGTTCCTTCCCTGAAACTTGCAAAGTGGTTCAAAGAATACGGTTTTGCTGTCGGCAGAATGAAAACAGGGACAGTGCCACGTATCGATGGCAACACCATTGACTATTCGCAACTGGAAGCACAGTATTCTGATGAGCCCCCAAACCTGTTCTCCTTTTCCTCTACCGGCCCGCCTCCGCTTGAGCAGCGGCCTTGTTATATCACCTACACCAATGAAACGACCCATCAGATAATCAGTAATTCCATAGATCAGTCGCCCCTGTTTGCAGGTATCATAGAAGGGGTTGGCGCTCGTTACTGTCCTTCCATTGAGGACAAGGTGATGCGTTTTCCTGAAAAAAGCAGACACCAGATTTTTCTTGAGCCTGAAGGGCTTGATACGGTTGAGGTGTATCCCAACGGTATCCCGACCAGCCTGCCACTGAGCACTCAGATTGACATGATCCACTCTATACCGGGTATGGAAAATGCTCGTATTATGCGCCCAGGATATGCCATTGAGTACGATTACGTTGACCCACGCGAGCTAAAACCGTCACTGGAAACCAAAAAAATACAGGGTCTCTTTCTGGCAGGACAGATAAACGGTACGTCAGGCTACGAAGAAGCTGCGGGGCAGGGATTGATTGCGGCAATCAACAGTGTTAAATATGTTCGCGACCAGGAACCTTTAATCCTCGACCGTTCCCAGGCATATCTCGGAGTGCTGATAGACGATCTGGTCACACTGGGTACTAAAGAGCCCTACCGTCTCTTCACCTCCAGAGCTGAATATAGATTGCTGCTTCGCGAAGACAATGCAGATATACGATTAAGAGAAATCGGTTACGACCTTGGTTTGGTCGACCAGCCCACGTGGCAATCCTTTCTTACAAAAAAGAAAAGTATAAATGAAGCGGTCAGTGCGCTGCAGGAAATCAGGATAAAGCCGTCAGCAGTTGTTAACCGCTCTCTGGAAGAAAACAACTCAACGCCTTTGACTCAGGCATTATCTATGGCTGATCTCCTTCGCAGACCGGAAATCAAACTTACCAATCTCACCCGGCTGGCCTTAAAAGCGGAGGTGAGCTTACCACCCGCACTTGTACACCTAGACTTCCAGCAGGAAGTAGAACTCCAAGTTAAATATGCCGGCTATATCAAACGTCAGGAAGAACAGGTCAACAGGTTCAAAAAACTCGAACAAATGGCCTTACCTGAAAATATGATATATAAAGGGCTCCCCGGACTCTCAAACGAGGTTGTTGAAAAACTTACTCAGGTTCAGCCGCTATCACTGGGCCAGGCCTCCCGCATCTCTGGAGTTACCCCAGCTGCTATATCAGTGCTCCAGGTCTACCTGAAACAAAAAGGACTCCTCTAGTCTGGTACATGCCTGCATGCTCTCCTATCCTCAACTAGACCCGATCATCTTTTCTGTCGGCCCCTTTTCTGTTCGCTGGTACGGCTTGATGTATGTGATCGGGTTTATCTCGGCATATCTACTGGTTACCTACCAAGCAAAAAAGTTTGGCTGGCAAAAACTAACAGACCATCTTGACAACCTTAATCTGTCCTTAATAATTGGGGTAATTATCGGAGGCAGATTAGGATATGTTTGCTTTTATAATCCAGCGTATTACTTTCATCATCCTTTGGATATCTTGGCCATATGGAATGGGGGGATGTCGTTTCACGGCGGCTGCACAGGTGCACTGATCGCGGGGTTTCTCTACTGTTCCCGGACTCGGCTCCATTTCTGGAAGGCAGCTGATCTCTACGTAGTCACCGTTCCGATTGGTCTTTTTTTCGGTCGCTTGGGAAACTTTATAAACGGGGAACTCTATGGCCGCACGACAACAGTTGCCTGGGGCATGATCTTTCCTGGTGGTGGGCCCCTGCCACGACATCCCTCCCAACTATACGAAGCTCTTTTGGAAGGAATCCTTTTGTTTACCATCCTGTGGAGTATAAAAAGGAAGCCATGGGCAAAGAATCCTGGCGTTTTTTGGCCCCACGGTTCTCTTCTGGCTCTTTTTTTGATTTGTTACAGTGTATTTCGTTTTATTATAGAATACTTCCGTGAACCTGACCCACAGTTAGGGTTGCTGCTTGCTGGATTTTCTATGGGTCAGGTGCTCAGCTGTTTCATGAGCGCGGTTGGGATAGGCTTATGGTACTGGCGGAGTGTGGTAGCAGCAAGAAGCAAGCAGCAATAGGCTGCAACCGTTTATTAATGATCGCCTAGCTTTTGCGAGAGATGTTTTCCTGGTCGAAACCTGACTGCCTTACGTGAAGGAATAGGGACCACTTCGCCCGTTTTAGGATTTCTCCCCGTACGAGGAGCGCGATCAACTACGGTAAAGCTACCAAATCCTGCCAAAGTAACCCGCTCACCGCCTTTCATAGCTGTCGACATCATAGTCAACATTCCGTTCAGGCCTCGCTCTGCGGCGGCTTTACTTATCCTTGCCGAACTGGCTATGGTTTCAATAAGATCATTCTTGTTCATTTTTCCCCCTTTTTCGCCTTGGATACTTCTCAAAAGCATTAAAAAAACAGTCTCTCTAAACTTTTTATTTGTTTAACTAAAGCGTAGCAGAAGGAAAAAAACAATTGAGGAAACTACTGAGCGAGAGTAGGTATTTTTACCTACTAAAGAAAAAAATGATATAAAAGAGAGGAGGTTAAGAGAACTACAAAGGCCTTAAAAAAAGAACATGTTGCCTATCTTTTTTAAACATCTTCTAAAAATACATTATTGCGAACAACATAATTCACCAGATCAACGGTGTTTTTCATATTAAATTTCTTAATAAGACTTGCCCGGTGGTGATCTACTGTGCGTGGACTTAATGTCAACAATCCTGCAATTTTTTTGCTGGTATACCCCTTAACCACTAGTTGTAGTACCTGCTTTTCACGCGGCGACAAGGTGACAATAGGTACGCTTGCCTGCTCTCTAAAGGCACCGATCATATCTCCTGATATTTCCTCCTGTAATTGTGGAGACACGTAGGTTTTCCCCTTTTTTATTCTTCCGATAGCCTTTATCAGTTCAGCATCGGAGTCTTCTTTAATTAGATAACCATGTACCCCAGCGGCTATGGAGTGATAAAAGTATTGATTATCCCCATGCATGGTAACAATCAATACTTTGATATCAGGATAGCGTTGCTTTATCTGTCCGACCGCCTCAATTCCATTCATATCAGGCATCGAAATATCAAGAATAACCATATCGGGACTCTGCTCTCTTAGCACTTCCAGCAATTCAATGCCGTTAGCAGCTTCCGCAACCACACTCATCCCTTCATTATCAGCAATAATACTCTTTATGCCTTGTCTGATAAGACTGTGGTCATCTGCAATGACTATTCGATAATTTTCTTTTTCGGTATACATTTATTGATAGTGTATGCTTACAGGACAGTGATCAGATCCCGTGATATCATCATGAATGGCAGCTTCAACAAGCCGGTGCCGGCTCCCTGGATCTAGTAAAAAATAGTCAATCCGCCACCCTATATTTTTAGCTCGAGCATTAAACCGGTAACTCCACCACGTATAGTTACCGGGCTCACGGTTAAACTCTCGGAAGGTGTCTATATATCCAGTAGCAATGACCTCATCCATCCACGCTCGTTCATAAGGGGAAAACCCTGGATTCTGTTTATTTGATTGAGGATTTGCCAAATCAAGAGGTTTATGGGCTACGTTCAGGTCGCCGCACAATACCACAGATTTACTCTGCTGCAATTTTTCTATAAATGTAAAAAGGGCCCGGTTAAATTTCAGTTTATAGTCAATCCGTTTTAATGCGGGTTGGGCGTTCGGGAAATAGGTATTGATAAAATAAAAATCATCATATTCTAAGGCAATTACCCGACCTTCCTCATCAAATTCCTTTTTACCAAGGCCATACAACACTCCAAGAGGCTCTTTTTTGGAAAATATGGCCGTTCCGGAATATCCTTTTCGTTGAGCCGGATTCCAGTAAATATGATATCCGGCAACATTGAGCACCAAATCGGGCAACTGCTCAGGCATGGCCTTTATTTCTTGTACCGCAAAGATATCAGCATCAAATTTATGAAAAATTTCCATAAACTCTTTATTTAATGCTGCCCGTAATCCATTGACATTCCAAGACACAAAATACAACTCTTTATCAGATGTTTTCCGGCCAATTTGTTTTAGCCTTCGGGGCGTCACTCCTATCTTCGGGCAAAACGTCTCTAAAACGCAGCGGTCACAGTATGGCCGCTGTGGTTTGCAAAGTCCCTGACCAAAAGCAACAAGGATGGAATTAATATCCAACCAATATTGCTGAGGTAACTTCTTACGCAGTTCCATTTCGGTCTGCAATGGTGTTTTAGTAGCAACATACCCCCAGATATTCATTATCCGGTGCACATGAGTATCGACACAAATTGCCGGTTTTTTAAAGGCTACCGCCACAACCAAATTTGCCGTTTTCCTACCAACACCAGGCAGACGCAGTAATGTTTCCACACTTTGCGGTACGTTCCCTCCAAACTCCTCTTCAAGAACTTGAGGCAGAGCATGTAGATATTTGGCTTTATTTCGGTAAAAGCCAACCGGGTATATGATTTTTTCCAGTTGGGAGACAGACAGACGGGCTAACTGTTCGGGAGTTTCAGCCTCGGTAAACAACCGTTGCGCAGCTACAGCGGTAGCCTCGTCTTTAGTACGTGCAGAAAGGATCGTGGCAACCAACACCTTAAAAGGATCATTGGTTTGCACGGCAATGAGGTCAACTACTGGTACCTGATAGTTAACAACTTCTTTTTTTACCAGGGAAATAGCCTGATCAATATTTATAGTCACAGCACTTTATATTATAAAAAAAAATGAAAGACATCTGATTCTGATTACCGAGAACCGCATATACTCGCATAAAAAGGCAATTGGTTCAGTTGATGGACTCAACAAGAAAACTTAGTATGAGAGGCACATAGGCCAAAAGAACAAACGTCAATGGTTGATGCGCAATTATTTGATAAAATTTTGGACTTATTTTTCCTGGTAATAATAGCCAGACTTGTAATCCTGGTAACCGAAGACAGTGGTATCCAATAGATTTGTCTGGTGGGCATTAAACACGACGCCTACAATCTTATCCCTACCTATCGTATCAACTAGCGCCTTTACATGTTCACGGCGGGATTTACCTTGTCGGACAACAAGAATGACACCATCGACCTGCTGCGCCAGCACAGCAGTTTCAGCAGCTGCATGGAGTGGTGGGCTATCTAACAGGACAAATCGATCATCGTAACGCGCTTTCATTTCATTGACGAGCTTGATCATAGAATCAGAACCTGATAATTCCGCAGGATTAACTGGAGGCGGCCCAGCGGGTAAAATGGAAAGCTTGTCAACGCCTGATCTTATTATCAGTTCTTCAACGGCGATATCCTGCTTAAGATGATTTACCAAGCCACGTTCGTTGGGAACCCCAAACGCCTGATGCAGAGAAGGACGCCGCAAGTCACAGTCTACCAAGAGACAATAATCATCCACCCCTTGAGCCAGCGAAATGCCAAGGTTTGCACAGATAAAACTTTTTCCCTCCCCTGGCGACGCACTAGTTACCAACAGAGTTCGTGGAGACTCGCCAATAACAGGATATAAAATCCTGGTACGCAGA
This sequence comes from Desulfobulbus sp., assembly GCA_030600525.1. Classification (GTDB taxonomy): domain Bacteria; phylum Desulfobacterota; class Desulfobulbia; order Desulfobulbales; family Desulfobulbaceae; genus Desulfogranum. Next base: position 16,978 of record JAUVLX010000021.1, read on the forward strand.
ATACGGATACTTTCAGCCACCGCTCCTGTCGTTGCTGTGGCCAAAACAAGCCGCTCGTCCCATGGTGCACTGGCAACCGATTGTCCTTTAACCTGCGAAGAAGTGTTCTCTTTTACTTTCGACGCAGTCTGCTCTAACGACGTCTTCCCTGACTTTGATTGACCGCTTTTTAGTCTGTCAGTTTCAGCGGCCTTAGTCAGAACTTTTGAAATTTTACCCACCGTTTCCCCCAATAAAACTCTCAAATATCGTTTGTATCCACTGCAGCAAAGAAGCAGGAACAATTGCCCCCATTACCTTTTCCCCGGAAGATTGCGGCAGGAACTCCAACATTAACAATAAACTACAAACTACAATGAGCACACCAATCGTAATCAGTACTACCCGTCTATAATCACGTTGCTTTCCGACCTCCTGCCCCACCGGCAGCGGGTTCTTTTCTCCGGGGAAATGCAAATCTTCAATGCACTCCTGTATTAACTCAGCATTGATAACCGGCTTGTTTTCAGCAAAACCGGTTAATAAGGCATGATCACACACAATATTAATCAATCGCGGGGTCCCTTTGCTGACAACATGGATCTGCTCAATTGCCTCATCTGTAAATATATGCAAATGCCTGGCCCCTGCATGCCGCAACCTAAAAAGTATATACTGTTTGGTCTCGCTCAGCCCGAAAGGCTTGAGGTCAAACCGAATACCAATTCGTTGACGCAAAGGTAGCAGTCGATCATCGCTCATCAATTTATTGAGCTCAGGTTGGCCGACTAAAAAAATCGACAGCACATCCTGCCCCTTAACATCAAGGTTGGACAACAACCGTATCTCTTCCAGCAGGTCAATAGGCAGGACGTGGGCCTCATCAACAATCAGCAGAATGCGTTCACCGGCTGCATATGCAACTTTCAGCATTTCATCAAAGGCAATAAGAAACATTGCCTTGTTGCCATCCCAGGGAAGATCTAGCTTTTTTGACAGGTAAGAAAAAAATTCATCCCTGTACAAAAGCGGGTTATTCAGCAGGCAAAGCTTGACATCTGTCCCCAGAGATTCCACCAATGCTTCCAACAGGGTTGTCTTCCCAAGCCCCACATTCGCCGTTAAAACAAGAAACCCTTTCTTCCCCAAAACACCATATTTGAGAATAGCAAGTGCTTCCTGGTGGGCTTCACTCCGGAACACGACCTTGGAATCAGGTGTGAGTTTAAATGGTTTTTTGGTAAGCCCGTAATACGACTTATACATTACAGGGCTGTCTCCAGTGAGCAGATTAAGATACGTTTCAGCACAATCATAATATCACAATGCCCCTGCTCCATAAGTAATAAAAAGCTGCAGCCACTATGGCCAGTCCTGTTAAAAAATAGAGAATAAAGCCTATATTTTTCAACCGAGAAATCCTCTTTTCCTGTGCCAGTGGCAAATATGGGACAGAACAGGCAACCGAGAGACCAAGATACTCTTCTATTTCTAGAGGGTCTTTAAAAGATGAGTCCAGCAAATCCAAACCTAGCGCCAAGCCGCCCCCAAGAGCAAAACCAAGCCCGAGTGCCAGTACCATAATTTTCACAAAATCAGGCTTGACTGGTTTTTCAGGCAAACGAGCAGGGTCCATTATCTTGAACTGGCTCCCTTGCTGTTTTTTCTCTAAATTTTCGATAGAAGACGCCTGAAGATCCTGAGACACCAGGAAGTCATAATGGCTTTTAAACTGGACATAATCACGGGTCAATGCGGACCACTCCGCCTCTCTAACCGGTGCTGCGGCGATCCACTCCTCAAGTTTCTGAACCTGTGAACGTAACGCGTTTTCGTCCACTCGCAACTTAACAAGATTACGCTCTAGGTCTCTTTGCTGAATAGCAGCAGCCTGCAGGACCGGATCTCGATTAAGCAAAGAACGATTGGAAGAAATGCTACCTCCTTCTTTACCCTGTCCAGCAACAGCATTGCCATTGGCGCTTAATTGGGCCTCCAAACCTGCAATGCTCTTGCGGATACGTTTAACTTCCGGGTGAGTTTGCTTATATTTCACAAGTAATGCATCCAGGTAGGATTGCATCTGTGCCAGTTTCTGGTACGGATCTCCGCCAGATACAGTTTTATCGCCTGTAGTTGGAACCACCAAACTGGAACTCACATTTTGGAGCATTTGCCGCCTTTGCCCGATCTGCTCCTGAAGGACAATCTTGGTACGCTCCAGTCCCTGAATATTATCTTGTACTCCCTGCATTTTCACCTGCAGAGTATTCACCCGCGCGACATTGATTTCACGCTGTTCAGGGAGCTCATTGTAATATTTAAGTTTATAATCGCGCATGGCCCGCTCTTTTTTATCCAGGCTCCGCTTAGAAAGCTGCAGTTCATTGGCAATATAGCTCGATGTTTCAGAGGCTCTGTCCTCTCTATATCTCAAATTTTCTTCAATAAACTTTGATGCAAGGGCATTAGTGACCCTGAGGACTTTTCTCGGGTCTCCACCGGAAAAACTGACCTGGAAAATATCCCCTTTGGTTGGTGATATCGCAATCACCTTATGCATAGAGTCTATGACATCTTCAAGGGGCACGTCCTCACGCATTTCAGGATAAAGATTAAAATCCTTTATTATCTTTTCCAAGCTGCTCCTACTGGTTACCTGCTGCATCAGGGTACTGACAATTTCCCGCACCCTGTCCTTGATGTCCGGCGACATTTTAGATGGGTTGACCGCCTGCTTTTCATAAATCAGCAACGAAGTGGCCTGGTAGACCTTGGGCGTTTTATAATATATTGCCAATCCCCCAAGCAACGCTATAAAAACAAAAGTGACAATCAGCGTTTTCCGCGAAAGAATAATATCAAAATATTTTTTTATCAGTTGCTGCGTTTTCTCATTCATAGTGTAGAGCTAGTGTTTATGTTACATTACAAGATTTATAAAAGGATTCCCTTTGAAACAATTACCACTCTTCAACAAATTGGATTTACTATGCACCGCACTGTGGTTATCGGCGACATACACGGTTGTCTAGACTCGCTCAACAACCTGCTGGAATTGATCCTGCCCAAGGCAGACACCCTAGTTTTTCTTGGCGATTACGTAGATCGCGGTCCAGACTCACAAGGTGTTGTCGAGAGGCTCCTTGCTTTGCAAACACATCACCCACGACTCATTACCTTGAAAGGCAACCACGATTTCATGTTCCAACAATATTTTGACGGTCAGGAGAGTAGCATATTTTTACGTGTTGGTGGGAAAAATAATCTTGCTAGTTATGTTATTCCGCACTTTGTTTCTGAGCCTATGCCATTACTGCCAGCCAATCATATCCAATTCTTCC
>JAUVLX010000005.1 GCA_030600525.1 Desulfobulbus sp.
TAGAGTAAAATTAACACCTAAATTGAGTAACGTATGTTGGCTGACACCTTTTTCGGTGCGCCGTGATTCTACAAGACGATAGGTATAATATTGGCCACCGTCTTTTCTGCTTTTGATTGCTGATCTTCGAATATACATACCAGCGAGATTGGCATAAAAAAACGCCCCTGTTAATCACTAAATATATTTTATGGCACTATAAAATGCCTTCGCTTTCTATTTAGCTAAAGTTCCGTAATTAAAAAAATACCAGCTAGGTGGTAAGCTTCATCGTAGAGGAGTTTCAGATTCATTCGCAAAAGGTTGGGTTAAGATTTAACCGCAAAGAGGTGAAGGTTACGATCCACCCGACCTGCAGCACCCGCAAGATGGAACTGGAAAATCAACTCAAGGAACTGGCCAATAAATGTGCGACCACGGTTGTCTGGCCTGAAGATATCAACTGTTGCGGATTTGCAGGTGATCGTGGGTTTAACTTCCCGGAATTAAATAAGTCGGCCCTAGAAGGACTAAAGGACCACGTCGCTGACTGTGATGCCTGGTACTCAACCAGTAAGACGTGTGAGATAGGGCTTTCCCTGCACGGCGATATCCCCTATCGCTCTATTTTATACCTGGTAGACGAAGTAACCGAAGCTGTATAAAAAAAAAAGGCGGTCACCTTTAAGATGACCGCCTTTTTTATGCATGACCTATAGAAACTACATCAGCAGTTCTAGGCCAGAAAAAAAGTAACCCATCTCAAACGCTGCTGTTTCAGGTGCATCGGAACCATGGGTAGCATTTGCTTCCAGGGAATCACCAAATTCTTTTCGCAGCGTACCCTCTGCAGCATCTGCCGGATTAGTAGCACCCATCAGGTCGCGCCATTTTTTGATCGCCCCTTCAGCTTCAAGCACCATGACAATGCATGGTCCGCTGGACATAAAGTCTGTCAGTTCACCAAAAAAAGGCCGTTCGCTGTGGACATAATAAAAACCTTCAGCTTCCAGCTTACTGAGACACAGCTTCTTCATGCCGACAATGGTAAAGCCTTCAGCATAAATACGGTCAATTATTTTACCGGCATTACCTGCGGCAAAAGCATTTGGTTTAATGATGGCAAATGTTCTTTCCATGGTAGAAATTCCCTTATAGTTCCTTTTAAAAGTTGCCTGCTAACAATATTATTTTTTCACGCACGGAGCTATACCACGTTCGTCCACTATGTGGCAACAAACAGGAACTACTTTTTCTCATTCATTAAAACAAACTTGCCATCCTTTACGGTCAGCATGGCAAAGGCATCAAGTCCCAGTCCATTATGGTCTGTTGGTGAAAAATTAAAGACACCGGCAGTACCGATCATATCATTAATGGTTTCTATGGATGCACGTACCTTTTCCCGATCATCTCCGCCCTGCTCAATGGCCTTGGCAAGAATGGTCATTGCATCATAGGTGTGACCACCAAAAGTGGAAATAGCCTCATTAAATTTACCCTCATACATTTCTTTATACTTTAAAAGAAAATCCCGTTGCGCTCCGGCGGGGAGGCTTTCGGCTACCATGAGCTTGCTCGCTGGAAAAATTATGCCCTCTGCAGCAGCTCCGGCAGCATCCACATATTTAATATTGGCAAAACCGTGACTCTGGAACAAAGGAACATCCCAACCTGCCTGGCGAATATTTTTGGCAACAATTGATTGGGCTGGGACAATAGACCAATTAATAACGGCCTGGATGCTTTCATTGGCTTTGAGCTTGGCAACCACTGCGGAGAGATCGGTGGTTTTTTTATCATAAACCTCCTGAGCAACAATCTCGACGCCGTATTCCTGAGCGTTTTTTTCCAGTTGCTTTTTACCAGCCTTGCCAAAACCTGTATTTCCAGCCAACACGGCAATTTTTGAAATTCCCATGTTCTTCATGGTCATAAAGATTTGCCGTGCTGCATAACTGTCGCTTGGTGCCGTCTTAAAGACATAGGAGGCAAGCGGATTAACAATAAGTTCTGCAGAAGCACAGGAGATAAGAATAGTTTTACCCTGCTGACATATCTTCTTAATTTTCAGTGTTTCCCCGCTAGTGGATGGACCAATAATGGCAAACACCTTTTCTTCTTCAATAAGTTGCCGAGCAAAAGAAATTGCCTTTTCAGGGCTGCCTCCGGAATCTTTAACAATCAACTCCACCTTTGTTCCGTTAATACCACCGCTATTGTTGATATCGTCAACCAACATACGCAGCGAACGGCTTTCAGGACCTCCAAGAAACGACGCAGGACCAGTTTCCGCAAGTATGGCACCTATTTTATAGGTAGCAGCAATAGCTCCAGTGGCAAACAATACAACAGCACCAACAGCCAACATATAACTGCCCCAAAAAACTGTAAGGCCTCCTTTTGTACGCATTCCGTCTCTCCTTTTTGTAAAATCAGCTCAATGGACGTTGTCAGCCTTAACCAGAGCAATGTTGCTCTTTCAAACTGCTTCATCCACTCTTCAAACAACATAATTCCAACCAGTTATTACCATAACAGGCTCGCAAGTCAACATTTCCAAACTTTTCTGCTACAGCGGATCATGGTATACCTCCAAAGGAGATAGTACGTTTGACCATATGTGTTACAGTAAAAGAAGTAATCTCTTCACCTCAAAAAAGAGGCTAAAAAATGCTCAAATTCAGGATACGTCCCCGTCCGTCGACTCTGGCTTTTATCCGTGAAGCATGGAAGAGCCCTTCGTTTTCGCTGATGGACTGGATCCACGGCTACGTTTATGGCCGATGGACCTATCTCTATATAGGAATCGGCAAAGGGAATCATCCGCTGGCAAAGATTATCTGGCCGCTTGTTAGCTTTTTTCACCGTTTCGGGCGCTTTTTACCTGCCTCTACAAATGCGAGCAATCAAACCACCTTCAGTGATACCTATCACGGGAAGGTCATCTCCGTAGATGAGGCCAAAAAGCTGGTCACAGTTAACCGTGAAATAGTCATTGATAATTTAGAAAAAGTCATCCCATACACCAAGGCTCGAAGCATTATTCTCAAAAATCCCGAGAACATCGTTGTCCTTGATTGCCCCTGTAGATTATCGAGCCCTACTCCCTGCTTACCAGTTGATGTCTGTTTGATTATAGGTGAGCCCTTTGCGTCTTTTATTCTGGAACATCATCCTCACCGGTCGAGAAAAATAACAGAGACAGAGGCACTCACTATTATTGAACAGGAGCATAAAAGAGGCCACGTACAACACGCTTTTTTCAAAGAAGCTATGCTCAATCGCTTTTATGCGATTTGCAATTGCTGTGGCTGCTGTTGCGGTGCTATCCATGCCATGAAGGGCGGCACACCAATGCTTGCATCATCCGGATACATTGCAACCATTGATCCTGAACTGTGTGACGGGTGCCTGGCATGTGTGCACTTCTGTCAGTTCCAGGCCATTGCCGGAGAGCGAAACCATAGCGTTACAGTGGACACTGAACAATGTCTTGGCTGCGGGGTTTGTGTTGATAAGTGTAAAAATAGCGCCATAACGTTAACAAGAGCGCCCCACAAAGGTGCCCCACTGGTTGTTGAAAAACTGTTGGCTGGCGGTCATTAAGAGTCAGGCTTTTAAAATGTCATGGTGCTGAGGCCAAGCTGACAAACCAGGGAAGTGTCTCTTCCACATCCCCTTTAAAACAACAATCAACCACACTGTTCCCTTTTGGGGACACCTTGCCCGTTAGCACCTGTTCCCGGTTAAATTCGTACACGAGACCATTATTGCGTTTCACCAAAAAAGGAATGTCGGCAGCAGGGTATACCTGGGCAGAGGTACCTATGATCAATAAAAAATCGGCCTTCGAAGCTATTGCAACTATTCTGTCATACTCACGTACATCCTCACCAAAAAGTACAATACAAGGCTTCAACGGAAAACCGCACTTTGGACAGAGAACACAATCGCTTCCCTTATAGTGAGATTTACGCACAGGTAATCGGTGTCGGCACTGCAGGCAATGAAGGTGCTGATGTTCGCCATGGATCTCTATTACCTGACGGCTTCCAGCCTGTTGATGTAGTCGATCAACATTTTGGGTAATAACAGTTTTCAGCAATCCTTTTTTTTCCAATTCAACCAGAGAATGATGGGCCTTACTTGGCAACTTGTCCATCAAAACCAAGCCAAGTTCGCGGTATAATTGCCACGCTTTATCAGGATTGCGCAAAAACACCTCCAGAGTAGCGTACTCTTCGGGATTAAATACGCTCCACAACCCACCTGGGCTCCTGAAATCTGGAATCCCGGAAGCCACTGAAACCCCGGCACCCGTCAGGGCAACAGGATACTTTGCATTCTGATAGGCCTCAATAGCTTGCTGTAAGTCATCACTCTGTTCAAAAGGAAGAATCTGCAACATGGTAACACTCTCATTGTAAAAAACAAAAACGGTCTCCCAAACGCAACACATTCAATCCATAATTCCGGAGCACAGAGTTAAAATTCCATTTTCCCGAAACCATAGATTAAACAACACATCAACAAACACAACAAACCTTACAATTTCAACGCCCTGCAACCAAACCACAAACAGGAACGAAAACTGCGAGTTAATTACATAAATACTTCCAAAGGTGAATTATGGTCATTTTTGCTTGTACCCCCTACTTCAAGGAACTGATACATCACTCTGATAAAGAAAAAACAAAAATTCTCTTTAAAACAGCATGCAGGGTATTCGCACCGCAACTGCAGGCAATAAATGCAGCTGCATTTTGCAAAGAAATAGGGGTCGGTGACGATTATATCCCTCTTTTTTATAAATACACAAAAGACCCATCAAACATCCATTAATAACACAGCTCAGTTTTCGAAGCGGCGCCGCTCGCATTGTCTTTTGCAGGAAAAAGAGAGTGACGACAACGTGGACTGCAAGTTAGGCATCAAGCTTTGCGTAGGAAAGGAACAGTTTGTCGGTCCGGACGGACGGCAAAAAGAGGATTATTTTCCAGTACCAAAACAAAAAAGGCATTTCAAGTACGAGACTTGAAATGCCTTTTAAATTTGTGGGGTGAGCGATGGGACTTGAACCCACGACCTCCGAGGTCACAACCCGGTGCTACCACCAGCTGAGCTACGCTCACCACAGAACGTGCGACTATATACCCTTATGCAGATCTTTTCGCAAGTAAAAAGTACAATTTATAATTCTTTCTGGCAATGTTTACACACTGCAGCACGACTCTTTATCAACTCAGCACAAAATGGGCACTCTTTAAGAAAATTATCCGCCAGCAATTTATTGAGCGCCATGTTCACTGCCTGTTCAAGACCTGTATCGCGAAAACTAAAATTACGAATAGGATCGATGCAGGAAACATCGTTTAAGGGAAGCAGGTACTCAACGGCTCGCTTCCTGTCCGAAAGTTTGCCATGTTCATTAAGAATAAGATAGAGTACCGATTCGAGATCGCCATTTTCAACACAGTTATCCAAAGCGGCAACAGCTTTTTGTTCCTTTTGAAACCGCTCATTCTGATCTTTCAGGGCCTCGACATCGACAAGACTCCCTGTAAAAGCAGCACTACCGGCAACCATCATATTATAGGTTTCTTTGGAGCCTGGAATTTCCATATGCCGGTAAGATCCAACATGGCCATATTGATCTTCAATGTATTGCCAGCCTTTAGTAAAGAGAGAACATTCATCATTGAGACAGATAAAAAGAAATTCAGATCCCCAGCCAAGCCCGTCACCGACATGCATAGGTGGCGCATGACAAAGTGATAATTCTTCTTTACAATGGGGACAGGTATGTTTTTCTTCGAGATACTTCAATGCACGGGACAACATAAAGGCAAAAGCTCCTTTTTAGAGAAAATTGAACATATTTTTTAATTACCCTACCATCTAAGGTTATTCAGTTTCCTCTGAATTACCTGATAACCCTCTACAACAGGTACTATTTTAAACACTTGACACTTTCCAGCCCGTCAGGATGGACACAGGTATGAAAAGTAACCATTGGTACTTTAATGGTCAACACACCTTACTAAATCATTTTCCCCAGCACCTTATCCACCGCTTTAGCCTGCTCCATTCTTGCCCGCAGAAAAGGGTCGCTCAGGTGATGGGCATTGTCATTAATCAGATCACTTAAACGACCTATGGAAGCCGTATCTGCAAGTTCCATTATTGTCTGCAAATTTTTCAAGAAATCGACCACAATCTTATTACCAGCACCTGAGGTGGACATTATTTCCGCATAGGTCCTCGGATTCTGTGAATGCACCCTGGCCATTGCCAAAATGGGATACAGGGATGTCAGGGTACTATGACTGGAAATATCTTCACTGGTAATTTCATTTTCCTGCAGAGTCATGGCCAGGGCAACGGAAATGGCAGTAGGCAGCTTCTGACCGACGCCCATGAGCAGATCATGCTGGGTAGAACTGTCGTGATAAATATCAGCGCCGTGCTTATACATAAAGGCTTCAAACTCACTACAATATAAGCCGCTCCTCGACGTCCTCACCACCACTGCGTTTTTATCTTTCATAGTGGCTGCCTGCGGCCCCCACAAATTATGCACCAGCATGACTTCTACGGTTTCTGAGGTTGTTTCAAGTGCCGTATTAACAGTCTTTTCCGATTCGCCAGCAAGCAATACTAACGCCTTATTTCCGGCAATCATCGGCCCGTATTTAGCAATGGTTTCCGTGGTAACCGATATGGGAACACAGATGACGATAACATCCACGTAACGGATCATCTCTTCCGGGCGTAGCGAGGTGGAACGGCCACTCATAAACACTTTGTACCCTTCACTCTCCAGACGATCTGCAAACCATTTGCTCATGGCTCCAGTGCCAATAAAACCAAACGATTTTATATGTTTGGTCCTCATGTCGATCCGCGGGAAACTCCCAAGCACTTGGATGGCACCCGGTTGCTGAATAACCTTATTTTCTATGTGCTGCAGTGCACTACTCATCACCTCGGTGCTGATATGTCCCTCGGCTTCTATGTAGATCTGCAGCTTCTGCGTTTTTATATCATTTTCCGAGCGCATATCGAGGATGTTAATACCTCGCTGTGATAATTCCTGCAGAATATCGACTAGCAATCCGAGCCGATCATCCAGGGGAACGGTGACAAAGGTTGTGGCATCATAACCCGTCGGTTTAGGCAAATCATGTGCAAAAACAGCAAACCTGGTACGATTATGGGGAGCAACCTCTCGCTCAATAATATGCAGGCCATGCTCACCAAGCATCTCGACGGAACCAATGAATCCTACTCCACGTCTTTGCTGGCGCTTCATTTCTGCCATTACCTGTTCAACATCGTTGACCACCATTTGGTCAACGTCTGGTAAATGCTGATCAACAAACTCGGCACATTGCCCCAATACTTCTCTTCTTCCAACCAACAATTCTATGGAATTCAAATCAGCATCAGGCTGATACATTCCTAGTGAAAGATCTGAATACACAATAACATTGTCCACCCAATACCCAGCTTTGAGGTGGTCAAAAATACGAAAGTACTGTTTATTCTCACCTTCCCGGGTATTATATACAGGTAGGATTGCGCAATCTACGTCATGGTTGACAAATGAAGAAATAACTTTTTTCGAACTCGAATGGGTGCGCAACACTGCATCATCTGCATATTTTTTTGCAGCTTTCCACGCTAACGAGTCCTGAGGGCCAATTGTGGCAACGGTTAACATTCCTACACCTGTAAAATTTTGTATACACAGTACTGCGGCAATCTACCAACAAAGAAGTTTATACGCTCCATGCCACTCAAGTCGGTTTATGAGCACCCTCCCCGACCATGGAGTGTCAAGACAGCCTAATAGTATAAGATATTTTTAAAATAACAAACACTAATAGTTATCAATGGAGACTGCAGTCAAGCGAACAGGTGTTGCCGAATATCTCAACGCACTGAAACAATCCGAAAGATTTGGTCAGCAAGTTGTTGCCCATCGAACCGATGCTCCCAAAACCTCTGATTTTGCATCGTGTGGACTACTATCCCCGCTGGAGAGTTTATTGCAGAATATGGGAATAAACGCTCTCTATTCCCACCAGGCAGTCGCCATAAAACACATTACAGCAGGCAGGCATGTCATTATTTCCACTGCTACGGCCTCTGGCAAAAGCCTGATATACAATCTACCGGTACTACAAAGCCTGCTCAACCTGCCCCAGACAAAGGCTCTTTACCTGTTTCCTTTAAAAGCCCTGGCTCAGGATCAGTTGAAAGCTCTCCAAACCCTTTGCAATTATCTCCCTGAAAATGTACTGCCAGAAATGAATGTTGCTGCGATATATGACGGTGACACCTCCGGCTACAAACGAAAAAGAATAAGAGAGCAACTGCCTGCAGTGCTTATAACAAACCCTGATATGCTCCACCTGTCCCTGTTGCCCTATAGCGACAAATGGGCTCATTTTTTTTCAAATCTCAAATATATTATCATTGATGAAGTGCACACCTATCGCGGTGTTTTTGGATCACACATCGCGTGGGTACTACGTCGCCTGAACAGAATGTGTGAAGTATATGGTACCAAACCGATCTACATCCTTACTTCTGCCACGGTTGGCAACCCCGAAGACCTTGCACAAAATCTTACTGGCCAACGGTTTGTTTCCGTTAACACCTCTGGAGCCGGTAATGCAGCAAAACATACTCTCCTGCTCAACCCGATAGACTCGGCTGCAGGAGCTGCGACCCTGCTGCTCGATGCTGCTGTACACAGAAAACTACGGACTATTATCTATACCCAGTCCAGAAAAATGACAGAACTGATCACTATGTGGTCCAGCAGGCGGCTCAAAGATTATCAACAAAACATAGCTTCTTACCGCGCTGGCTTTCTTCCGGAGGATCGTCGTCTTATAGAAAAAAAGCTTGTGACAGGGGAACTGCTTGCAGTTATCACGACCTCAGCACTTGAACTAGGGATAGATATAGGTACCCTTGATATCTGTATAATGGTTGGCTACCCAGGATCTATAATGGCAGCCAGACAACGGGCGGGGCGGGTCGGCAGAAATAATCGCGAATCACTGATAATTCTGATCGGTCACGAAGATGCCCTTGATCAGTATTTCATGCGCAACCCTGATGAGTTCTTCACTCGCCCGGTTGAATCTGTCACGATCAATCCACTTAACACCTTTATAGCCAGCCAGCATTTGGTTTGCGCAGCTGCGGAAATCCCTCTCCACCAAGAGGAACCAATGCTCCAGGCGTATAAACTCGATCAACAGTTACAAGAGCTCACCATTGCAGGAGAGTTACTACAGTCTGCAGACGGGAAATCTTGGTTTGCTGCTCGAAAATACCCACAGCGACATATCAGCATCAGAGGGAGTGGTCACCCGTTTAGTATTTACCTTTCAGCAAGCAATAAAAAAATAGGCGAGATTGACGGGCAGCGCGTCATAAAAGAATGCCATAAGGGAGCAATCTATCTGCATATGGCACGAAGTTATTACGTTGATGCCCTTGATATGGACGAAAAGGCCGTATATATCAGTCCAATATCTCCGAAATACTTTACCCGCGTCCAATCGACTAAAACCACGGAGATACTCGAGGAATTCTCCCAAACCCAACTCAAAGGGGTGGCAGTTGCTTTTGGTCGACTACGGGTGACCGAACATATAACAGGATACCTGAAAATCCTCTCCGGCAGCATGAAAATTATTGGCAGGCGCCCGCTTGATCTCCCCCCACAAACCTTTGAAACAGAAGGCTACTGGCTCCTGCTTCCGCCGAATATCAAAAGCGCCTGTGAACACCACCAACTTCATTTTATGGGTGGTATACACGCCATGGAACATGCCCTTATTGGGCTCATGCCACTTTTGGTGCTTTGTGACCGCAATGATATTGGCGGTATTTCCCTCCCCTGGCATGACCAGATTGAAGGCGCTGCTGTTTTTGTTTACGACGGCCATGCCGGAGGCGTGGGACTGGCTCGTCAGGCATTTTCTGATATAAAAAAACTCGTTAAAAGTACACTCCAAGCCGTACGTTCCTGCTCCTGTAACGCTGGTTGCCCAAGCTGTGTGCATTCTTCCAAGTGCGGTTCAGGCAACCGCCCAATTGACAAAAGAGCATGCATCTACATCTTAAAGGCGTTGTTGAACCCATCGCCTGCTTCAAGCTCGACAATTACAAAGAATCCCCCTTTACCTGCTCTCAAAAGCAAAACGACTCAACCTGAACAGGCTATTCTCCTCCCTGAAAACTATTGTGTTTTTGACATAGAAACAAAAAGGTCGGCCCAGGAGGTCGGTGGCTGGCACAGAGCAAAGAATATGGGAATCAGTGTTGCGGTACTCTACGACAACAGGCAGCAAGAATTCCTTGTGTACGAAGAAGAACAGATAGGAGAATTGATTGCCCGTCTTTTTTCCTTTGATCTCGTTGTCGGATTCAACAACAAGCGGTTTGATAACAAAGTACTCTCAGCCTATACCAGGAGAAGACTTTCTAGCCTGCCCTCCTTTGACATTCTGGAACTCATTTATAATCAACTTGGCTACCGGCTCAGCCTGGATCACCTGGCCGAACAGACACTGGGTAAGAGTAAACAAGGACATGGTTTACAGGCTCTGGAATGGTATAAACAGGGAGAAATGGAAAAACTGACAGCATACTGCCGAGAGGATGTGCAACTGACAAAGGAACTTTTCTTATTTGGAATCAAACAGCAGTACCTCCTTTTTCAAAACAAAGCGAAAAAGAAGGTACGACTGCCGGTTAACTTTCAAACCGCGTTACCCCGAATACTTCATCAGCCTAAGCGGTGTTAGCTCAAAATTTTGTTAGATAGCTATGTAAACACTCTTTTATGTAAAACACTGAATGCTATACTAGCACCTCGGATGCGGCTTTACCCACACTCTGTAGAGCAAAAACGACTTATACATCGTTTATGGCCACACAAGAGTACGGTGGACCCAGCCCTTTACCTCAGGGTGACTGACCTGTACCCAATCGCCCTCTTTGTTGCCCCTTTTTAAAATAACATCCTTTGATACAGTCCCCACCTTTGCATTGTTGGTGCCTGGGCCACTGCGGACATTCCCCTCTTTTACCTTTACAATCACATAAGGAGATGCCGAAACCAAGGTATCATAAATCCAACCCTTATCCCCCTCGTAATCCTCAATTTTCATCCACTGCCCTTTTTTCGATAAAACTCGCACGGGATAATTGACCGGTAACTGGTAAATGGCCACATAATTGGTGCCTGGGCCTGAACGAAGGTTAACACCGTCCTTGGTAACACTTACAAACTCTGCTGCTGATGAACTAAAGACTGTAGCCCCCAGCAGGGCTGCGGCTGTAACAGTTGTTATAAATACTTTTTTAACGAGACTTCGTTTCATCATTATCTCCTTATTATTCTAAACTCTATTCTTCAGTCAAGATCACTTGATTGTCCGGTAAGCAGTATAAAAAACTCCTGGTTGCCTTTTGCCCCACGGATAGATGAGGGAACAACTCCCTGGGAATGTAATCCAAGAGTTACAGCATGTGTTTCCACCATTTCAATAGCCTCAGCGTGCAAAGCCTGATCGGTAATAACACCTCCTGCTGTAATTTTTTTCTGCGGCAACTGGAACTGTGGTTTTATTAATGCTAAAATCATGGCTGTGGTATCAAAAAACTGAATGAGTGGGTCCAGTAGTACATTCAGCGAAATAAATGAAGCATCAATAACACAAAGATCTACAGATTCTGGTATTTCCTTTGTAGTGAGGAAACGGGCATTGGTTCGCTCCAGCACAACCACTCTTTTATCCTGGCGAATTTTCCAGTCCAATATACCATACCCAACATCCACGCAGTAAACGCGTTTCGCATTGTTCTGGAGAAGGCAATCGGTAAAGCCTCCGGTGGAACTGCCGATATCGAGACAGATTTTCCCTGCCGGATCAATGGCAAAACGTTCAAGTACAGGGGCGAGCTTTTCACCACCCCTGCTAACGAAACGTTTAGTTTTGTGAAGGCTGATTTTAACGTGCTCTTCGTGCTGGCTTTCAGCTTTTTCACGAAGTATCCCGTTCACTCGAATCACACCAGAGCAAATTAACTGCCGGGCCTCATCAAGGTTCCTGGCAAACTGCCTTTCCAACAACATGGTGTCGAGTCGTTTTTTTTTGCCCACTCTTAAACAACCCAAAAATAAAAAAAGTTATTCTTATCCAATCGTTTTGGCGCCTGCAGCCTGATTGTTGGAACCGTTGATCGCATTATGCGTTGTAACTGTACCGCCTGATTCATCCCGTCAACCTAAAGGTTCCCCAATCTGCTCTTTGCCTGGCCAGCTTCCCTACTGCTGGCATAATCATTGATAAGCTTTTTATAGATAATTTTAGCTGTCTCATGATCAGTGAGTTTTTCAAAGGACATCCCTTGCTTAAGCAGTGCCTGGGGGGTAAGGCTATTTCTAGAGTGATTAGAAATTACTTTTTGATAATCAAGGATTGCTAGATCATACTCGCCCTGATTAAAAAGGCATTCTCCCATGTAAAAAAGCGTCTCAGCTGCCCGTTTACCTTGTGGATTTCCAGACAAGACCAGCTCAAGCCCTCGGTAGGCATCCTGATAGTTTTTGGCCTGATACTGCTGCATGGCCTGGGCAAAGGGTTCTGATGTTACATCAGGAGTCACAACCGTCTCGACACTTGGCTGTGCTTTTTCTCTTTTGGAGGCTGCCCCTCTGGAAGCCTGTGCAGAAGCCCCCCCATTGACAACAGAGGCGTTGCCAATCTTCACTTTCTTTTTACCAGGCCTGACTTTTACCAGTTGCGAACCGCTGGTTGCTGTTACATAAGTTTGGCGACGCGCCTGATCAGCTTTTCTCGCAGCTGCACGGGCTCGGTTTTCCGCCTCTCGAACCCTTTGTTGCTGCGCTTGTTCAACATTTCCTCTTAACAGAGCGACTTGCTGCTCAAGAACAGCAATTTTCTGATCTGTTTCAAGCAACTTGGCCTTATTTCCCTCACGCATTACCTCAATTGCTGCCTGAAGGTTGGCTATATCCTCTTTGCCCTGCTCCCGGTAAAGACTTGCCTGATGAGCACTCTCCTCAATCATGGACTGCAGGCGCATGGTTTCGCCCTCGACTTGACCGATTTTATTAACCGAGCTGGCCTGACGCTTTTGCATCTGATTTACAGTAGTGGATTTAATCTCATCCACTTTTTGATTAACGGCCCGGAGTTGATAATTCAAATCTCGAACCTCATCTTGAGTTGCACATTGGGTTAGCAGTAATAATGAACAGCCGGCCACAGTAATATTACGAATAGTTTTCATGCACGCTCCCTTTTCTTTCACTCTATAATAAACCGGTTTAAGGAAACCTCAAATTCCACCCCAAAAGACGGTCGACTCTTTATTAGAAAAACATGTAAAGCCTCACCAAAAAGGCGCGGAAAAATGGATTTTATCAATTACAACACTATACTCATGTTACCAAAAAAACCTTCAGTTCACAGCACAAGCCTACTGTCAGTTGAAAACCTTTTTATCGTACCCAAAAGGCAACCTCGTGTTTGACCCGAAGGACTACAATACATCTTATTGCAAAGAGGGGGACCACTGTGGGTAGGATTTATTACCCTTAAAAGGAAAAAGTACCCTTACCCCTTTTCCATTTTTACCTATCATACAGATCTCGGACTTACCATTTCTTCTCCGGGTAAAGGTCAGCAACTTCCCATCTGGTGACCATGATGGCGACTCGTAATCTCCCCAACTAGTGGTTAATCGTTTCACATTGCTCCCTTGTGGATCCATAGTGAAGAGGTGATTATGCCCGTCAACTAGCCCTGAAAAGGCAATTAAGTCTCCTTTAGGAGACCAATCAGGTTCGCTATTTTGAGTCCCAGCATCCTTAAAGGTCAAACGCCTTACGTTTCCGCTCCTCAGGTCCATACTATAAACTTGGGGCTGACCACTGCGATCGGAAACAAACACGATCTTGTTACCGTCCGGAGAATAGGAGGCAGAGACATTAATTCCAGCCCGTGAAGTCATTCGTTTGAGTACTTTTCCTTTTCTATCCAAAAGGTATAAATCAGGCCCACCATCCTTGCTCAAGGTAACGACCATATTCTTGCCATCCGGGGAAAAAGCAGGTGCCAAATTCATCCCCTTTCTGCGAGAAAGTGACCTGGTCACCTTATTTTGCCTAAGATCAGTGATATAAAGATCCTGGTTGCCGCGGTGATAGGTACTGTAAGCAAGATAATTACCATCTGGAGTAAACCTTGGGGAAACAGCCAAATGCTTGTGCTTAGTGATCTGTCTTTGGTTAAGACCTAGAATATCAGATATATAGACTTCCTTTCGACCTGACACATCAGACACATAGGCAATGGAGGTTCTGCTAATCCCTGCTTCACCAGTAAATTCCTCTACTAGGCCGTCGGCAAGCCGCAGCACCATGTCATCCTGCTGGCTGCCAGCTCCCCGGTAACGTCTTCCTGCAAGGAGTCTGTTTTCACCGACATCAAGAAGCCGTCCCTCAATAATCATTTCCTTGCCGGTCTGGGTATATTTCCCCATAACAGCATAATCAACACCCAAGGCACGCCAATCGACATTTTGCACACCAGCGTAACGGCTGGTATCTACCAAATCAATAAATCCGTGAATCTCAAGTGCACGCCCAAGCAGTTGTGCCATCTCTTTTCCCTTTTGATTACCGGCAGGAGACCCGGTAAAGGCAAAGGCAGGAACAGCAACAACCACTTTGCGAACATCAGATGCAGTTATATCAAGATATACACGTTCAGCAGATGCATTCTCCGTCAGAAAACTGAAAGTAAGTAACAGGGCTACAATGACTAAAAAATTGCGTTTTAAAAAAATCATAGTTTTTGTTGTATGTTGTATTTTCATCACATTTCCAGTTTACCTGGTCGAAAGCGCAGCCCCACCTCAATGGTCCTTTCCTTCATGAGCTTAGGAAAAGTCGGCATTGGAGCGGCACTATGCAGTGTTTTTACCACAACCTGGTTGAAAAAAGGATCTTGTGATTTTTTTTCAACCGTTGTTTTCAATACTTGCCCGTTCTGATTAATAACCAAAACAACTGTTGCCTCAAGGTTACGATCCCATTTCCGCATCTCAGGCAGCACCCAATATCCTTGTATATGTGAATAAAGGGCAGCATAATATTGCTGGGCAACAATTGACTGAACCTGTCGCCTGCCAGAGGTTCCGGAACCGCTTGCAGCACCGGTTGTTTTTTTCCTTTCCAATGCACCTTGGCTACGATACATATCTGCCAAAGCCCGTCTCGCATCTTGGGCAGCCCGATCAGCTTCCTTTCTGGCGTTGTCTGCCCTTGCCACAGCAGCAGCTCTTCGGGCAACAGCAGCTTTTCGCTTCCGATCCTGCTCCAACTGCTCACTGCGTTTTCGCTGGCGATCTTTCTCACGTAGCGCGGTGGCTCTTTTCTCACGTTCCTTTTCTTCAGCAAGTCGCGTATCAACGGCCTTTTTAATTTTTCGTTTTAACGGTTTTACTGATATCGGTTTAGCCGCCACCACGGGATCTGGAACAACTTCAGGCTCAATGGGAATTTCCACCTCGGCGATTTGCGATTGTACGGTTTCTGGTGGTGATTGAGTTGGTTGCGCCACCACCGGCGACACGGTTTGTGGTGGTTTCGAAATTACAGGTAAGGTCTGGGGTTCAGGCATCGAGACCAGATCAACCGTTACAAATTCATCTAAAAGCGGTCGCTGGCTAAAAATATCTGGCAACAAAAAAGACCATACAAAGAGAACGACATGCAGCCCAACCGCAACTGATGCTGCTCCACGCCACTTATTATCAGCACTCTGTTGCTGAAGATAAAAATCGGATTCAGTAAAATTGACTGCCATCTAGTTGGAAGACTCTACTTCTTCTTATCTGCAGGCATGGTGATCATACCTAGTTTCTTGAAACCGGCTGATCGAATATCTGCCATGGCTGCGACCACTACCCCATAAGGAACATTTTTATCGGCTTGTAGATATACAGGCTGTTCCTTTTTAGCATCAGGTAACGAGGACAACTGCTGCACCAGGAAAGACGCATTCACTTTAACCTTTTCCAAGTAAATTTCTCCCTGTTTGTTAATAGTGACCATTATCGGTTTTTCGTGCTGCCTTAAGGCTTTGGATGTCGTCGAAGGAAGATCAACCTCAAGCCCCTGAGTCATCATCGGTGCGGTCACCATAAAAATAATAAGCAACACCAACATAACATCGACCAAAGGCGTTACATTGATCTCAGCAACAAAACCTTTTCTATTTCTTACTCCTGAAGGCCCCATTATATCCTTATGCGCGCGATAAAATATCGCGTTCGATGAGATTCAAAAAATCTGAACTGAAATTATCAATATCGGATTCCGAATCAGCAAGTTTATTGGAATAATAATTGTAAAAAATAACAGCCGGGATGGCTACTGCCAAACCAGCAGCAGTCGCTATCAAGGCCTCGGAAATGCCTGGAGCGACAACTGCCAATGAAGCAGAACCGCGCTCTCCTATATCTTTAAACGAGGTCATAATTCCCCAGACAGTACCAAACAAACCAATAAAAGGGGTTGCTGAACCTGTGGTAGCAAGAAAAGCGAGGGAGCGGGACATTCTGTCGCTCTCCATTAACTGGGCTTTCCTTACGGACCTTTTTAAATTTTCCATGGTGGCCAGCTGCATGTCAAGGGTGATAGCACCTTCACCACCATTTCTGACTGCACTTATTTTTTTGAGCTCTGTATAGCCGGTTATAAAAACAGAGGCCTCTGGGCTCTGAGTATACTCTTGGGCAGAGTTATAGGCCTCATTGAGGGTTTTACTATTCCAAAAATCTTCAAGGAAATCGGCAGACGCGTTCTGAGATTTTTTAAACATGAGGTGTTTTACGATTATGATCGACCAAGATAGCACGGAAAAAACAAGCAGAGCCATCATGACAAGTTTAACCATGAGCCCTGCATTAAGTAGCATTTCAAATATTGATAATGTCACAGTTTACCTAACGTTGGAGTTTAATTTGAGGAATTACCTGGCAAAGCCTTACTTGAGTCTTTTGCTTCGATTTTTCTTATGCAAATGCTAAGCCCAAAGACGCAACAAACTGCTGATCGAGCCGCGCGCGACTGGCTATTAACTGCTTGCAGGAGAGATACTGTCTGATTTGCAGTACACCACAATTGTGAACAAAAAACTACAGCCTGAAATTATAAATGAAAACAATAATTCTGTCGACCTTGATCTAATGATGGTGTAGAAATATTTGTGAAATATTCGTGCATAGATACCCCCCCCTGTTTGTGTAAACACACAGGGGGTAATTTTTTTTCATATAGAAGAGGAGATCAAGATGCCTGAATCCGTTTACGACGTGGTAATAATTGGTGCAGGTCCCGCTGGTATACAGGCAGCAATACATGCATCGAGAAAAAAAACCCGTGTATTACTGCTCGGCCGTATTGAAAACTCAGCCCTCTTTGGGGCGCACATTGAAAACTATGCCTTTATTGCCGGTGTATCCGATGGGTGCGACATTCTTCGAACAGGCGTTGACCAGGCTAAATCTTTTGGTACGGAAATATCCCACGAAGACGTGTTGAAAATTTCCGCTCAGGAAAACAGCTTCGGTTTGACCTTGGAAACAGGAAGATCTGTCACAACCAGGACACTTATCTTTGCCATGGGTGTTTCTAAAAAGAAACTTAACGTTCCTGGTGAAAAAGATTTTTCAGGTCGCGGAGTCAGCTATTGTGTGGATTGTGACGCCAATTTCTATCGAGGGGCTATAGTAGCAGTGGCAGGTGACAGGAGTGCTGCTGTAGACGGCGCTTTGACCCTATTAGATTATGCTTCCAAAGTCTATCTCATTGCCACCAAACTTGAAGTTTCGCAGGAACTCGAAAATAAATTACGCACAAGCAAAGTAGAATTTATTGAAAATGGTATCCGGGAAATCCAAGGAGAGAACGCTGTCGGATCGGTATTGCTTGAAAACGGAGAAACAATTGAAACCGAGGGTGTTTTCATTGAACTCGGCTCCAAAGGCGCCCTGGAACTTGCCACTCAAGTCGACGTTCAATTGGACATGGAATCCTTCAAGTATATCGCGACAACCAACAAGCAGGAAACGAATATTGCCGGTATCTATGCCGCCGGAGACATCGTTGGCCCTCCTTACCAAATGGCAAAAGCTGTCGGTGAAGGATGCGTTGCCGGGATGGAGGCTGCCACCTACGCCCGTTCACTTAAACGAAAACTAGAAAAAGCCTAATTCAGCTGTTCCCCCCTCTGCATTTCAGATGGTGCAGGATTGCAGATCTGTGTCGCGGGGGGGCCCCCTTCCCCACCTCCATCACCAATACATCTCATTTCGTAAAACGTTGCTGTTCCCTGATGGCCATCAGGTAGCGGAAGACCTCCCTGCTATGCCGGGGATTTCTTGTCTGAACAAATAAATAGGCAAGCCTGAGCAGTGTCTTCTCCGCTGCCCCGGGAAGTTCATGGGCTATAGACGCTGCAACCTTGGAACCCCACTGTTCTGTCCACTCCACATGTTCGGTTCCGCACTGCTTTTTAGCTTCTAGGGCTTCGTTTAGCAACGAATCACGCCAATATTCAATTTCATGGAACTGTTTATTTTTAACAAGTTCTCCTCCTTTTCGATCAGCTAAAAACTTATAAAGTTCATCAAGGGGTTCCTCCTTCAGCAGCTTGGTGATATATTTAAGCTGTCTCTTTTTTGCACCACCCTTGAGTCCATCGGCCTCTTTGATAAATTCTCTCACTTCCTGGGAACAAGGACATTTTTCAACAACCTGGCGAGACAGTTTGGCAAGTTCAACCACCAGTGTTTCAATTTCCTTGACACGTCTTTTTTGTTCCGATCGACTTATGTGCACGTTTTTTGCTCCAGCAATTAATTATATAAGCCCCCATGCCGTCCTCATGATGTTCATAATGACCATTCAGCACCAAAAAAGTCAAAAAACGAAAGAGAAAAAACGTAGTAATACGAGTCAGGGGGGGAGGGTAAAGGCGGCGCTCACTGCTGGCAAAACATTACCGTGCCAGCAGGAGATCTACTACCTTGTTGAGAATCTGATTAGCGGTTCCCTCCTTGGAAAGGAGTGGGAGTTGGCAAATATCGGTACGATCAATCAAGGTAACCTGGTTGGTCTCAACATCAAAGCCTGTTTTTTTGCCAAGAATATCATTAACCACAATCAGATCCACATTTTTCTCAGTGAGCTTGCGTAAACCTTCCTGTTGATGATTTTCGCTTTCTGCGGCAAACCCAACCAGCAATTGCTGCCCTTTTCTTTCCCTTCCTAACCTGGCAAGGATATCATTATTTTTGACGAGTTCCAGGTTCAAGTTATCAGCTTTTTTCTTAATTTTATGATGTTGTTCAACAAGAGGACGGTAATCTGCAACCGCAGCCGCTTTAATAACAACAGATGCTTTCACGGCATGAGCAATGACCTCATCCTCCATCTCCTGAGCAGACTGGACCCGGACAATCGTGACCCCTGGAGGTTCTGGAAGGGTTACCGGTCCGCTTATCAAGGTGACAACAGCTCCGCGGCGAACGGCTGCCCTAGCAAGAGCATATCCCATTTTTCCACTAGACCTGTTTGTCAAGTAGCGAGCGGGGTCAATGGCCTCCCTGGTGGGGCCAGCAGTAATAACTATATTCTGTCCAACAAGGTCATCGGGGCACATTACCTGTAGCAATTTTTCTCTGGCCACATCCCATTCGGGAAGTCGACCATCGCCAACCTCACCACAGGCCAAGGAACCGCTGTCAGGTGCAACTACATGGTAGCCGTAGCCTTCCATTTTTTTGATACTTTCCTGTGTTGCGGGGTGGGTAAACATGTTGGTATTCATTGCAGGACACACAATGACAGGTTTTTGAGCAGCCAACACTGTAGTGGATATCAGATCACTAGCCATCCCCTGACTTAACCGTACCATGGTCTGTGCAGTGGCAGGAGCCACAAGCACCACATCGTTATCTCGTGATAGATTGATGTGCGCCATAACCCCTTCCTGGTCGTCATCAAACATATCATAATACACTCGATTTCCGGAAAGTGCAGAAAACGTCAACGGTGAAACAAACCGTTGACCAGCACTAGTCATCATAACCGTAACGATGGCCTCTTCCTTGATCAAAGCACGGACCCATTCCGCAGCTTTATATGCGGCAATGGATCCGGTAACGCCAAGCAATACCCGCACCCCCTGCAGACCAGGTCTTGACAAGTCCACATTAATATTCTTCACCACAGGCTCGTCCCTTTCTGGAATTCTATAAAAACTGATTGGCAATATACTGGCATTTATTGGGTAACAGCTTCACCAAAAGGATTTAAAGAGGTTGCTGCTGTCTCATCAATGGTTACATAAAAAGTCAGCTTTGTTTTGGATAAAGGTCCCCCTTCACTGATTACCATCATACAAGTTTTATTAGGCTTAACAAAGGCAAGCATGATATCCTTTGAAGACGTTTCACCAACTTGCTTCCATTTATTATCTTGCATAGACTGAACCATGTAGTCTTTCAAGGACATGACAGCAACCTTGCCCTCATACACATACACGCCCCCTCTAAAAGACTCGGTTTTGATGCCCATTGAACTTTTTCTATCCCACTCGAGTTCCGTTGGAAGGACAATATCATGTATATCGCCGGCAAAACCAGGAACCGGCGGGAGAGAGTCGGGGCTTTCGCCAGGTGCAGAAGCTACGACTGTTTTATTACCGGTACAACCAGATAAAGAAAATACAGCTACCAGCCCCACCAAGATAATGGTAAATACAACGAATTTACTCTTCATGCAGATCATCCTCCGATCATAGAGTGAAGGCCACTTTGAAAAACTGTTTTTTCGTCCAATCTCTGCGTTATGCTGAAAATTCAACTCTCGAAATCGTGCGTGGATCCCGGTGTTAAAATTCACACATTTATTATCATTAATCGAAAGATTAAATTTTCCAAGGCACCCTGTAATAAAGCCTGTTTTGATACAATGAAAAAATGAAGTGAGAGCTCAGCACTCCACTGCTCAATAAAAAATTTTCCCAGGCTAACCTTTGTTTATAAATAAATATTTGGTTGTAAAAAAATAAGGTTTTAATGTCAATAAACATTCACTATGCTATATAAGTCTTTTTTTACTGAAAAGACTCATCAATTCATTATACGAAGTAAGGCTTTCCCCCTAAAAGCTCTCACTTATATATAACGAACGAAAACAACTTTTAAGAAAAAGTCATCAATATTGGCTTAAACATATATGCAGAACAAATCGACCAATAAAGATTCCGTGCCTCATGACCCTACACTCATAGACACCCACTGCCACTTGGACATGCAGGCATACGACAGTGACCTTGACCAGGTTCTTGAGCAAGCCGCACATGCAGGAATCCAAAAAATTATTACTATTGGTACAGACCTAGCAAGCTCAAAGGCAGCGGTTAATCTTGCAGCCACCTACCCACAAATCTACGCTACTGTTGGGGTGCACCCACATGAAGCTGGCAAACTTACGCCCACTATCCTTCATGAGATTTCCTGTTTAGCAAAATCATCTAAGGTTGTTGGCTATGGTGAAATCGGTCTTGATTATGCAAAGAACTACGCGCCTCATGAAGTACAGCGAAAAGTATTTGCAATGCAACTCGAACTTGCCAAGGAGCTCAACCTGCCGGTAGTTATCCATGACCGGGAAGCCCACGAGGAGACCATACAGCTTCTAAGGGAAATTGGACCATTCCCAAAGCGAGGGGTCATGCACTGTTTTTCAGGTGATGTTTCCCTTGCCCGTCAGGTAATCGACCTTGGATTTTATATTTCAATACCAGGGATTGTTACCTTTAAAAACGCCAAAGAACTGCAAGAGGTTGTCCAGACAACAGACATACAACACCTTATTCTTGAGACAGATGGCCCCTTCCTGGCCCCTGTTCCTTTTCGAGGCAAAAGAAACACTCCTGCCAAAATTATCCATACTGCCCAGATGGTGGCTGATTTAAAAAGCATGTCGCTTAATGACGTTGCTACCATGACTACTCACAATGCAACCGATCTCTTTCAGTTACCAGGTTAAAACAGAAACATGATACAAGATAACTACCAAACTATACGGCAAAAAATAAGCCAGTATGCCGCTGACTGCAATCGGGACCCTGATACAATCCAGTTGGTTGCGGTTTCAAAAAAGAAAGAAAGCCCATTAATACAGCAGGTTTTTGACTGCGGACAAAGAATTTTTGGAGAAAATTATCTACAGGAAGCAGCTCAAAAAATTCCAGACCTACCACCGTCTGCAAAATGGCATTTTATCGGACATCTGCAGAGCAATAAGGCAAAACAGGCTGTCAGCCTTTTTGACGTCATTGAAACTGTTGACAGTTTAAAACTCGCAAAACTTATCGATAAACATGCCAACACCCTTGGCAAATCAACCGCCATCCTGTTGCAAATCAATATCGGACGAGAACAACAAAAAGCAGGTGTATTGCCGGAAGAAGCCGAGTCTTTGCTAAAACAAATTACCAGCGAAACCAAATTGCAGGTACTAGGGTTGATGGTCATCCCTCCTTTTTCAGATAAACCGGAAGTCACCAGGCCCTTTTTCAGGGAGACAAGAAAACTTGCAGAAGAGTTTGCCCGTAAACAATTATTTACAAATAATGAAAACGTTGTTCTCTCAATGGTTATGTCAGCTGACTTTCATGTTGCCATTGAAGAGGGCGCAACACATATACGAATAGGAACAGCACTGTTTGGTGCTAGAGATTATTAAAAGGAGAAATTAATGCACATTACCATGATTGGCACCGGGTACGTCGGCCTGGTAACAGGCACATGTTTTGCCGAATTTGGACACACCGTCACTTGTGTTGACAAGGTAGAGGAAAAAATAGCAAGTTTGAAACAGGGGATAATTCCTATATATGAACCGGGCCTTGATAGCTTGGTTAAAAAAAACGTCGATGAAGGAAGGCTCCGTTTTACTACTGACCTTTCCATATCAGTGCCCCAGTCAGATGCGGTGTTCATTGCTGTCGGCACCCCCAGTTCCCGGCGAGGTGACGGCTATGCTGATTTGACCTATATTTATCAGGCAGCAAAAGAAGTCGCACATCACCTTAAAGACTATACAGTGGTTGTGGATAAAAGCACGGTCCCTGTCGGCACGGCTCGTCAGGTAAGTAGGATTATTAAAGAAACCAACTCCGCTGTTGACATTGACGTGGCCTCAAACCCTGAATTTTTACGGGAAGGTGCTGCCATCGCCGATTTTATGCGGCCAGACAGGGTAGTAATAGGGGTTGAGACAGAACGTGCAGAAGAAGTTATGCGCGAAATATACAAACCTCTCTTTATTAGAGACACCCCCATTGTCAGCACCACCATAGAAACAGCAGAACTTGCTAAATACGCAGCAAACGCTTTTCTTGCTGTAAAAATCAGTTTCATTAACGAAATCGCCAATGTCTGTGAAGCAGTTGACGCCAATGTGACAGATATTGCCAAGGCCATAGGCATGGATGGTCGTATAGGCAGTAAATTCCTGCATCCTGGTCCAGGTTACGGCGGTTCCTGCTTTCCAAAAGACACGCTGGCACTGATGCGTATCGTTCAGGAAAACGGTGAAAATGTTCGAGTTGTTGAGGCTGCTGTAGAAGCAAACTCAGCCCAAAAAGCACGAATGGTTAAAAAAATCAGAGAAATGCTTGGCGGATCTGAGGCGGGCAAAACTATTGCCATACTCGGGCTTACATTTAAACCGGAAACAGATGATATGCGGGATGCACCTGCTGCAACGATCCTTCCCGCCCTTCTTGAAAAGGGAGCTAAGATCAAAGCACACGACCCCAAAGGAATGGAGGAAGCAAAACACTACCTGCCATCAGGAATAGAATATGTTCAAAACGCCTATGAAGCTGCTGCAGGAGCAGACTGCGTTGTCCTTATGACGGAATGGAATCAGTACAGGGCACTTAACCTGGAAAAAATGAAAGAAAGCATGAATGCTCCGGTGTTTGTCGATTTGCGCAATGTGTACGAACCACAAAAGATGCGGGAGCTTGGCTTTAAATATATGGGAGTCGGTAGAAAATAACACAAATAAAAAAGGGCCTTCATCTATTATAGACGAAGGCCCTTTTTATCACACAACAGCGAGTGAGGGGCTTACAACTGTGCCAAGCTCCCACTTACCATAAGAAAGTGACTACGTTTACTAACCTCTTCGCTTGGAAGAAGCTCTCTTTGCAGCTTTCAATGGGTTTATTCGAACTTTAACCACATTAACTTCTGGTTTTGCATGGGTTGCAAAATTGCAAATTCCAAGATGCCATCTTGAATCTGGCTGTACATATGTATTGCAATATTTACTTTCGCCAACCTCTACAATCCGTTCACACCCATCACACTGCTCGACAACCGGTTGAAACAGGCCGTCACTGAATTTAGCTGTATCATTTGTCTGCATCTTGCCAACTCCTGAAAAAATATAAACTTTTTCTTGAATCAAGAAAAAAACTTACCTACAATATCATTAATTGTGACGACTTGTCACTTCACCGATAGAAAATAGATTTTATAAAGGCTATTGCACTTTCTGTCAATACCTTATATTGAACAGCCTTTAAAAATAATAGGAAGTTGTCCGGAGAATGATTCATGCCAATTTATGTCTGGAAAGGTAAAAACAGTTACGGCGAAAAACGCAAAGGTGAATTAGAAGCACCCGATGAAAACTCGGCTCTTGCTCAACTCAGGCGACTGCGGATTGACGGTGTCAAGATAAAAGAAAAGCCCAAAGACATTTTAGAACAAATTCCGCTTTTCAAGCCCAAAGTCACCGGCAAAGACCTTGTTATTTTTACGAGGCAGCTTTCAACTATGATTGATGCTGGTCTTCCATTGGTTCAATGCCTGCAGATCCTCGGCAAACAACAGGAAAATTCCACCTTTAAAAAGGTAATTCTTGAGGTTCAGACCGACGTTGAAACTGGAACAACACTTGCCGATTCCATGCGCAAACATCCAAAAGTGTTTGACAATCTGTATTCAAATATGATCGAGGCAGGTGAACTTGGTGGTATCCTCGACACCATCCTCTCCAGATTGGCTGCTTTCAAAGAAAAATCCATGGCCCTACAGAAAAAGATTAAAGGCGCGATGACCTACCCTGCAATATGTCTCGGCATTTCGTTCATTATTCTTGTTGTCATCCTTGTTTTTGTTGTTCCTGTTTTTGATAAAATGTTTCAGGAATTTGGTTCCACCCTCCCGGTACCAACACAGATTGTTGTCAACATGAGTAGTTTTTTCAAAAGTAATATTTTCTACATTGTCATCGTAGCTGTCCTCTTCAGCTGGATCTTCAAACGGATTTATAATACTGAAAAAGGTCGCCTCAAAATTGACGCCGCCCTGCTTAAGTCTCCTGTAGTAGGCACCCTGCTCCGCCGGGTAGCGGTTTCCAAATTCACCCGAACCTTGAGCACCATGCTGCAAAGTGGGGTGCCCATCCTTGAAGCCCTGCAAGTCGTGGGTCGAACATCAGGAAACAAGGTTATTGAACGAGCTGTGTTTAGAGTGGCGGACAGCATTGCAGAAGGGCGGCCCATTGCTGAACCGCTTGATGAATCCGGTGTTTTTCCCAACATGGTTGTGCAGATGATTAATGTTGGAGAGTCGGTAGGTGCCCTGGACACCATGCTTGAAAAAATAGCCGACTTTTACGATGAAGAAGTCGATCAAGCCGTAGATAATCTGACCGCTATGATTGAACCTTTTATGATGGTCTTCTTAGGGGGAATGATTGGCGGGCTGGTTGTAGCCATGTATCTGCCAATTTTTAAAATGGCAAGTGTTGTTTAATTCAATTCAATACTTACATTATTTATATTATTATATAAAATTTTAAATTATACATTCTGGAGAGTACTTTCATGGGAGAAATAGTAGATATAATTGCGCGAGAAATATTGGATTCTAGAGGTAACCCCACAGTTGAAGTGGAGGTTTACCTTGAAACGGGGGCCGTTGGCAGGGCAGCTGTACCTTCTGGTGCCTCTACGGGGAAACGGGAAGCATTGGAGCTAAGAGATACCAAGAAAAGACGTTACGGCGGCAAAGGTGTATTGCAGGCCGTGAAAAATGTCACCGACATCATCACTCCTGAGCTTCTTGGATTTGAATCTTCCAGTCAGGTGCTGATCGACAATGTTATGCTCCGTTTGGACAATAGTGCTAACAAAAAAAAATTAGGTGCCAATTCCATACTCGGTGTATCTATGGCTGTTGCGAAGGCAACTGCTGCTGAACTTGAGTTACCGTTATATAATTATCTCGGAGGCGTCAACGCAAAGGTACTGCCTGTTCCGATGATGAACATACTCAATGGTGGTGCCCACGCTGACAATAATGTTGATATTCAGGAATTCATGATTCTGCCAGTAGGTGCAAAAAGCTTTGCAGAAGCCCTTCGCATGGGAGCAGAGACTTTTCATGCCTTAAAATCCGTGCTAAAAAAACGCGGATTGCAAACTTCCGGTGGCGATGAAGGTGGTTTCGCCCCCAACCTGAGTTCCAATGAAGAGGCAATGGAAGCTATTCTTGAAGGAATAGTCCAAGCCGGATACAAACCTGGAAAAGATATCTATATTGGTCTAGATGCTGCCGCCAGTGAATTTTACAATGCTACAGAAAAAAGATACGTTCTAGCTGCAGAGAAAAAACCGAAAAAAGATGCCGATCAATTAATTGAATATTACAGTAACTGGGTGAGACAATACCCACTCATTTCCATTGAAGATGGTCTTGATGAAGCCGACTGGAAGGGCTGGAAAAGCCTTACCCAAGAATTGGGCAACAAAATCCAGTTGGTTGGCGACGATATTTTTGTGACCAATACCGCTATCCTCAAAAAAGGCATCAAGCGGGGAGTATGTAATTCTATCTTAATCAAGCTGAACCAGATAGGCACTCTAACTGAAACAATCGATGCCGTCGACATGGCACACAGGGCATCCTATACTGCAGTTATTTCGCATCGATCTGGTGAAACTGAAGATACCACAATTGCGGACCTTGCTGTTGCATTAAACGCCGGACAAATAAAAACTGGTGCTCCTTCGCGCAGTGATCGAGTTGCTAAATATAACCAATTACTGCGCATTGAGGAAGAACTTGGTGAAACTGCCCAGTTTGCCGGAAGAGAAGCTTTTCATTTTCTTAATGATTGAGGATTGACAATTACGGGTATCGCTGCCTATCATATATAGTAACAGTATAATTCCAGACTAAACCATTGTAAAATCGCTTCATTTGGAGGTTAAAGATGACATTGACCAAGGCTGATTTAGTTCAACAAGTATATAAAATGCATCCAACGTTGACAAAATCTCAATCAACTGCATCTGTAGAAACCTTTTTGACCTTGTCTAAATCATCCCTAATCAGCGGGCAGGATCTCTTGTTAAGCGGGTTCGGAAAATTTAACATCAAGGACAAAAAGTCAAGACGTGGCAGAAATCCACAGACAGGGAATGAACTTATTCTTGACGCACGGCGTGTAGTAACTTTTAAACCTTCCGGGATTTTGCGTACCCGCATAAATTCGGCATAACAGTTCCTCCATTTAGTTTGTATTAAAGGGGCATCAATTTATGATGTCCCTTATCTTTTTCTCCCATAACTTTTTTATTGGCAGGCAACGTGAAGCACTCTCCTTCGTTTCAGTTACTGGAACCAGACAAAATCCACACCCACAGTGACGTTTTCCACCTGATTCATGCAAGTTCAGCTCTTGACGAAACTTTACTTTCGAGTGTTGAAACTTTTGGCATCATGCACCCCCTGCTTGTTATAGAGAATGAAGACAGCCACAGAAAGTTTAATCTTTTATCGGGTTTCAAAAGATTACAGGCAGCGATAAAACTGAAAATCCTCTCCATTCCTTGTCTCGTCCTCTCTCAACAGACCAAACCTTTTGATCTATACCAATTTATTGCCCTACATAAACACATGGACAACAGCGTTAGCCCCATCGAAGACGCTCTCCTTCTCAAACAAGCGCAGGAATATTTGGATGATCAGGAGACACTCTCCCTACTGGAAATTATTGGGTATAAACCTAACAAACACCAACTCAACGAGTTGCTTTCCCTGCTCAATCTGGAAAAAACAGCAATTAACAGTATTCACAACGGCAAGGTACCGCTCAAAATAGGAAAAAAAATAAACAAACTCAGCCAGGAAGACCAGCATCTTTTGATAGGACTCATTGACAAGTACCATTTTGGTGGGTCAAAACAGCATAATTTTGTGCAAAAGGTCATTGAATTGGCCAAAAGGAGAAAATGCCCTATTGGTGAAATTCTGTGTAAATGGGATCAACAGGATGTCACTGACGCAAAGAACATCCCTCAACAAGGGGGCCAACTCCTCGAATTTCTCCAAAAGCAATGTTCACCGGAACTTTTTAAGGCGGAGAAGGCGTTTCAACTACGCATACACCAATTACATCTACCCGAACATTTTCACCTTCAACACAGTTTATCCTTTGAAAAAGATAGCTGTGACTTATCCATCACCTTTGACAACATTGATGTTCTTGAGGCAAAATTAGATGCTTTGAAGGCAGTGGTTCCACAAAAAGCTACCAGGGAAAACGCCTGATCCCATGAAATAATATATCCGTACCAACAGTTTGCGTTGATCGCTCAACAAAAAAGTCATCTTCCGATTTTGTAAGGGATGCGTATCCTTTCACAAGTGGTGTTCCCGCATCACCAATAAAAAAGGGCGCATAAAAAAGAAACACTTCATCAACTGCATCTGCATCAAGAAATGCGCCATGAATACGGCTTCCGCCCTCCACCAAAACAGAAGTTATCCCTGCATTGCCTAAATGTAGTAATAGCTGTTTAAGATCAACCTGCTGAGCCTGAAGATCTCCTATTCTATGAACCTTGGCTCCTTTTTTTTCTAGTACCTGCTGTTTTTTATCTTCAGCGGACTCACAGCAGTAGATCCATGTCTCTGCCTTGGATTGTTGATGCAACATTTTTGCATCCGGTGACAGTCTCAGCTTGGAATCAAGCACCACTCTTAAAGGGTCAGAGCTTTTGTCGTCACAGATTCTGGTAGTAAGGCTGGGATTGTCAATTAGAGCCGTGTCAACCCCGATAAGAATGGCATCGAACCGGTCTCGCAACCCGTGTACCATCTCAAATGCCTTAGTTCCGGTAATCGAGCCACCGCTCCCCACTTGATACGATATTCGACCGTCAAGACTTGCCCCGGCTTTCATGACTACCCATGGCAGGCCAGTGGAAATATGCTTAAGAAAAGGCAGGTTTAATAATTTACATTCACTCTCAAGGATTCCGCAGTTGACTTCTAAGCCGTTTTCAACGAGACGATTAATCCCACTACCAGAGACATGGGGGTTAGGATCAGTCATACCGATAACAACCCGTTCAATCCCGCTGGCAAGAATTGCTTCGGTGCAGGGGGGGGTTCGCCCTGTGTGATTGCATGGTTCAAGCGTCACGTACAGAGTTGCCCCAGAGGTGTTATTTTTGGCATCAGCAAGAGCATTAATTTCAGCGTGAGCTGTTCCGGCCTTTTGGTGATAACCTTTTCCAATAACGTTTCCATTGCGAACAATAACGGCACCAACAACGGGATTTGGTGAGGTTCGTCCTATGCCTTTTTCAGCCTCTTGGATGGCCAGCTTCATAAAGTGCAAATCATGATTGTCCATTGTCGCCCCTTTTAATAGCTTACCAATATAAAATTAAGTGGGTATCCTGTTTACTCAACCGGCTACCATATGTTGTGGTTAACCACCAATTATTTTAGGGCGAGGCACTGGCGCACATTCTACCGCATGTTCCATCAAGCGGTAAAAGAGCAAACCACGCGCTTTTGAATTTCGGC
>JAUVLX010000222.1 GCA_030600525.1 Desulfobulbus sp.
CCCTCGACCACGGTCTTGCCAAACCCCAAGGCCAGGTGAGCAATCCCCTCCTCCGCCTGCATCTTTCCCACCGGATAGTAGTTGTAGGACTGCACCACTCCTGCGATGGCAGGATAATAAAAGTCTCCCTGCCGGCACCCCACTACCTGCTGGATAATCACGCCCATGGAATCTTCCTGGGTTTGGCCGATAGAATGGGAAAAAGCTCGCGGCGCCTCAAACCAGGTGGACGCGTAGACCAGCTTCACCGCATCTATGAGCTGAGACAGGCGAAGCTCGAAAGAGGGATGTGTATTGGCCAGCATAAAGGTACTATACAGTCCGGCATAAGGTCTGAACTGTGCATCCTCGAGCATACTGGAGGACCGCACTGAAATTGGGAAGGACACCTCTTTCAGATAGGCCTTTAAATCCTTGAGAAGCCACTCCGGTAATTCAGCATTGAGAAACCGATTGGCGATGGCCTCATCTGACTCGCCACCGATGGGTTTCAAGTGATTCTGATGGATAAAATCATCAAAACCTACATCAGCAACAACACAGGTCTGTGGGATCTTCACCGTGTAGGCAGACAAGGTCGTTTTACTTTTTTCCACATGATGGAGTATTGAAGACATAAAGGCAATCCCCCGTGCCTTGCCCCCCATTGACCCCCTGCCAATACGAACAAAATCAGTGATAAGCGGGTCAAAACGTTCCCGGTTAAACTGTGTCACAACTCCCTGCTGTCTCAGCTTACGCAAAGCATGCACCTTGGATAAAATATCTTCCCGCAGCTGCTCATCATCAGTAATCTGCGAAAAATGGTGTTTATGGAGTCTGGCTGCCAGTGCCACCTCCGCCCGCGCCATTACCCAGTTAAAAAAATGGTTGTGTTCTGCATGATAACGGATCGACGCCAGCGGTATTTCCCCCAACTGTTTTTCAAACTCGTACAAACTGGAAACCCTTCCCACCTGGGTCAAATCCGGCAACCGAAAAACAAAATCACCAAACCCTAGATAGCGAAGAAAAAAATCATGGATCTGTTCCTCAATATCAACAGCATTTTTGTCAACAAAAACCACTGGTAACTTCTCAACTAGGGCCTGGTTTTTCGGATCAGTACTCAGCATCAGGAGAGGTAAATCCTGTTTCTCCTCTCGAATTTCCTGAAGCAGCCTGTAGCCCGAGTCATCCTGCAATTCCCCTGAGCGTGGAAAACGGGCATCAGACATGACTGCAAACACGTACGGCTTATAGCGATAAAAAATATCTAGCGCTTCTTCATAGGTGGCGGCGGTCAATATTTTTGGCCTGGCACGCATCTTCAGCAAACGATGCTGTTCGTTGAGCCCTTCTCCAAGTACTGATTGGGTTTGCTTGACCAACTCTCCATAAAGTAATGGCAGAAGACGAGAGCGATATACAGGTGAGTCCTCTACCAAAATAATAACCCTGACCATTGCTTTTTTAGTATCAAAATCAACATTTTGCTGATCTTCCACATTCTTGACAATGGCCAGCAAAATATCGGAATCACAACACCAGACATAGCTATTGTCTATACAACTTAAAGGATCATCTTGTGGGCCAACCATGACATCACGATTGGTGTGAGAAAGGAGGACAATGGGTATCTTGCGATTCTGCTTTTTAACTTGGGAGCTAAAGGTGCATCCATCCATTCCGCCAAGATGAGGCATAGTTACCACCAGGTCAAAATCTCTCTCCGCCAGAACAGCCATTGCCTCCTCACTGGTCGCCACCCTGGTGATACGAGGCGGCTGACTCAGATTATGGCCGAAATATTCATTGATGATCCGGGATGCAAGGCTGCCGTCTTCTTCCATGATATAGGCATCATACGGACTGGAAACGAGGAGAATTTCACGCACCTTATAGCGCATAAGCTCGTGAAAAATCTTAAAGTGAGGATCATAGCCAAAGGCTCTTGAGTACGGCTGAACACCAGTCATGTGGCACCAGGAAGAGTGAGGGAAGGGATATATACAACACCCTACCCTATCCATTTATTTTTACAAAAAATTTTATCAAAGATAGGGAGTGTATCACCTCTAAATAGAGACCTTGTATTATCATGATAAGCCCGTCCTTGCCCAACAACAAATAAACTTTACATTTCAACCACATTGAAAGATAATATTTTCATCATAAACAATAATACTCAAACTCTTTCCAGCACAGGAGGTGACAGCAAAAAAACGAACTAAGCAGCTAGTTAACGCGTTATCACTCTCATACCGTATCTTCCAAGCACCCCTGTTACCCGAGCTGCCAAAACGGATTGCAAGGTCAGTGCATGGAAATATGCACCATGCCTTTTGGCTCCAACTGCAAGCAAAAAAAGGAGGGGTTATGAAGTTAACCGTTCTACAGAAGGTCGGCATTATTATACTGTCGATGCTCATTGGCACATTCTCAATGGCCAATGCCAAGGAGGCGAAGACCATTGACGAGCTTGTTGCCATGTTTGACGACAAAAAATGCGCCGAATGTCACGAACAGATCTACAGCGAATGGCAGGCATCTTGGCACGCGAAAGCTATCAACTCATCGCTCAAAGGAATGCGGAACTTTATAGCTGTAGGTTTGGCTAAGGAATGGGACACACCCTTGACCAAAGCGGAAGTCCTCAAGTGTCTCGATTGCCATGCTCCGGCTGTCAACTATGCATCCGAAGAACTGGCAGTGGAAATCGGCAACCTCATTGTCACCGCCTTTGAAAAAAAGGGGTCATCTGAAGGATCTCAAGCTGCAGAGGAGCTGGCCAAGCTTAATGTCGGCTGCTACTCCTGTCACAACATCAAGGCTACAGGCATTGCCCCCGGCCTCCGAGGCAAACCCAAAAAAGGTGTTATCTACGGCCCCAATGGAGAGGACGGGGATGATTTCCACAAGTCCATTGAATCTGCTGATATTTCAACCTCTGCCTTCTGCATGCAGTGCCATGGTGTCTACCATGCTCCTGATGGAGAAACCATCCAATGTAACACCTTATCAGGAAGCTATCGTCACGGTTATCTCGCCGCCGGCGGCAGCAAGACCTGCCAGGAATGCCACCTTAACAAAGGGCATCTTTTCCCCGGTGGCCACGACCTGGACACAGTAAAAGAAGGGTTGGGGTTTAACCTGGAGATTGCAAAATACAACCACCTCCCCGGTCAAATTGAAGGTGTTAAGAACCCGAAGGAATGGGTCCCCAGCGCTGTCATTACCGCCTTTATTGAAAACAAGGCAGGGCATCGCGTCCCTGATGGCTGACTGTGGTCAGGCAAAGTGGTCCTGGAAGTGACCGCAAAAGATGCAGAAGACAACGAACTGTTCAAAAAAGAAAAAAAATGGTTTGAAATCGGGATTGACCCGGACAAAGACATGCGCTATGGGGCATGGCAAATCAAGGAAATTATCGATCTGACCCTGCCTCCGCTACAGACACAGCGTGAGCAGTACCTGGTTCATTTTGACACAGATACGGACCAAGTAACCATCACTGCAAAGCTTTGGTATTACGTAAGCGGCGGCAAGGGTGAAATTGTATACGAGGAGACACAAACCCTTGAGTATTGAGAGAGGTTAAAAACCTACTCCCCATACTTTTCGCGAACCCTACAGGTGGAAAAGAATATCCCATTCTTTTTCACCTGTGCCTCTCAAAATCACGAGGTGTATTTATATTGCGCCAACAGCTGCGAAGCGACTCAGGAGGTTGATCAGTAAATACGCCTGGTACCCACTGTAGCCGGTTAATCCGCAACGAACCTGCTGCCACAATGGCCTCCACAGCCTTTCGGCAACGATAATCATAATAGGCAAGTAGCGGTTCAACCCTTCCATTATTCTCAAGATCGGCCAATATTGCTTGCCTGCCTATTTGTCGACGGCTCAGTAGCCACTGCAGAGCTTGCTCGTTCATCTCTGGCAAATCACAGGCAACAACCAGCCATGACACCTCCGGTTGATATCGCAATGCAGCGAGTATACCGGCAATAGGTCCGGCTAGTCCTTCTATGTCTGCAACTCGGTCCATCTCTACCAAGGAATCGGGCAGCTGCCCTGCCCCTGAAATAACCACGTTCTCGACCTGGTGCTGCAAAACTTCAACAGTCCTTTCCACCCAGGTTTTCCCCAGATGACGGATAAGGTGCTTTGCCCGCCCCATACGACGACTCTTACCGCCAACCAAAACACAGCCCCAAATAGGTGCATCCAACCATCGACGACTCAACCAGTTGACGACCTTCTCTATTACATCACCACGAAGAAGATCCCCTTGGCCAACGGTAAACAACTGCCCTGAATTGGCACCATCAGTATCACCCAACCACAGATGATTAAACGTGACAGGGAGCTTACTCTCCACCAATACAGCATCATGCTGTTGGCTCAATGCATGTAACTGATCGGAAACTTTTTGTGTCACCAGAACTTGCAGTTGGAATACTGCGCAGGAAATATGGAGTGTCTCACATTTTTCAAGTACTCCAGCAATAAAAGCTCCCCTTTGGCCAGCTGCACCACCGCAGACTCCCAAAAGTGGTAAAGTTGCAAGCGATTGCAGTTTGACCGATACCTGATTCTTTCCCAGCACTATCGAAACAACCCCCAGCCGCTGGATTTCGGTTGTTCGAAGATTCCTGCCTCTGCACCCTTACGAAGGAGTGCTTCAACCGCAGCGACGCCTTCTTTACCAAGATCAAGGGAAAACTCATTGACGTACAACCCAATATGGCTGCGAACAACATCGTCCTCCAGTTCCTGGGAATGCTCCTTAATATACGCACTGCAGGCCTCAGGGTTCGCCATGCTCCACCGGAGACTGGCAGCTACAGCCTGATCGAATTCAGCAACCACCTTGTCTGCCAATGACCTTTTAGCAGCAATACAACCAAGAGGAATTGGTAAACCTGTAGTATCCTCCCACCATTCTCCAAGGTCCTGGACACACTCCAGCCCTTGTTGCTGATAGGTAAACCGACTCTCATGAATGATAACGCCAGCGTCGACAATACCCTCTGCAACAGCTACGATGATCTCCTCAAAACGCATTATCTCCAGACTGGTCACTTTAGGAGAAAAAAGTTGCAGCAGCATGGCGGCAGTGGTGTAACGCCCAGGAATAGCTATCCGCCAGTCTTTGATATCTGCAGGTTTTGGCCGAGATCCGGTAATAAGCAGCGGCCCGCAACCACGTCCCAGTGCTGAGCCGGAACTCAAAAGTGAGTACTGATCAAGCACATGCCCCAAGGCATGAAAGGAGAGTTTGGTTACATCCAGCCTACCGGCCATGGCCCATTTATTTAAAGTTTCCACATCATCAAGAACAGGTGTGGCTAGCTCTATCTGGTGCAACGGCACTTTTCCGTGGGCAAGACCATAAAAAATATACGTATCATTGGGACATGGAGAATACCCCAGGGTAAGCGGCTTATTGTTGTTCATCAAGCATTCCTCTCAGTACCATGGCTGCGGCCTCAGCACATTTGGCTGCAGCCGGTTTAACTTGCCAGTTTTCCCGGTCTCGATCCTCTACAAGATTCGA
Source organism: Desulfobulbus sp. (assembly GCA_030600525.1). Lineage (GTDB taxonomy): Bacteria > Desulfobacterota > Desulfobulbia > Desulfobulbales > Desulfobulbaceae > Desulfogranum. Next base: position 5,543 of record JAUVLX010000222.1, read on the forward strand.
GATACAACGCAGTTCAACAAGCGGCAAAGAAAAATCATCACAGACCCTGGCAACGGCAGCCCCTTCCATGTTTTCACACAATCCATGATGGAGGTCGCCAAGCATCCTCCCCCGGCGTTCAGTTGCACTCGCACCGTTAACTGTCACGAAATTGCCCACTTTATAACCTACCTCATGGCCATCAAGGATGGCAGCGACCTGCTGCAACAGCGATTGATCAAGCACAAAATCATATTTCCCCCCTAGCCCTTTCTCAGCCAAAGGTTCAATTCGGTCATCAAAGCAGACGCCGAAATCGCCTAAAATTTCCCGCTCGGCCAGACAGATATCAAGCAGTTCCGCACCGTTTGGGTGCCCTAGATAGGCACCGCCAATACCAATATTCATGACGCAACTCACCTTATAGGGAAAGGTTGCCAAAAAGGACGCCATTCGGGTAGCCGTTTCAACGGGCCCAACTCCGGTAACAAAGGTTGCCAGCTTTCGGCTCTCACCGTATTGGCTGCAAAAAGCAGCCATCTCAAAATCAGTGGCGGCAGTCACGAGATACATATATCC
>JAUVLX010000301.1 GCA_030600525.1 Desulfobulbus sp.
GGCAGTTCCACACCTGCCAGGCAGAATTCATGGGTTATCTCTTCAAGAATCCGACCGGTAACCGGCCGTCCAATCAGCCATGGCTCCAGAAACGCCAAGCCAAAGCCTTCAGCGACACTGGTGGTTACCAGTGCATCAGCCTGCTTGAGCTGCGTTACAAAGCTGACCCCCTTACTAGCCCCCATTTCAAATTCAACAGGTAAATCCAGCTCCTGGGCAAGTGCTTTCCACCGTTCATAGCGGGGGCGCTCCAAAGGGTTATCAGGACCCAGGGTAGTCGCAAACCACTGCTTCTTTGGTGCTGCTGCTGCCCACAGCAGGAATTCCCCAATGTTTTTCCTACGAATGCCCCGTGTTGGGTAGACCCAGAGATATTCATCTCGTTGCGGCGTTTCTTCGTGGTCACTGCATTCCAGCTGCAAATCGACCGGATTAGGCAGCAGATGCAGGCAAGAACTATCCCCGCCAGCACATGTTAAAAAGCTATAGTCTCTTTTATTAAGCAGTGCATAGTGAACATGAGTTGCCCTAGGATAGAGACAAGCAGAAAGCTTTGACACCTTTCCTCCTGCCATTTTGTTGAGCATCAGCCGATAGTTTGCCGGTCGGCCATCTTCTGCAAAATCATGTATCTGCAACAGCATGGGGTATCCCTGCTTGGCCAGCATGACCAGGGCGCCAGGTAAAACCGTACTCTTGCCAAGGCTATGATTATGCACATGCCAGAGATCGGGCATACCACCCAGGGCATCACAGGCAGCAGTGACCATTTGGGTATACAAATCGGTAGAGGTAACACAGGGCCTTTCCTGTTCATATTGCAACCCCTCAACCACCTTCCAGGAACCGTCAAATCCTGATGGTGGCTGTTTGCCGGTTAGAACAACCGCTTGCACCGGCTTGTCATTAAGAGCTGCTAATCCGTTTTGAATTATCCTGGTAACACCGCCCGGCTGTAGATGATAATGCACGATTGCTATCCGCATCAGGCAGCGCCCTCATCAACAAACAGTGTACCTACATCACATACGTGGTAGTTCTCTTCCATTGTGATCCCTTTTATTGTCCAGACTACGGTGCGTGCCGCAAATTATCTGGTTCGTATTACAAATGAGAAAATTTTTCTTGGTACGCTGTTATTTCCTGCATTGGAGGCCGTTCTTCTTCGACAATTTCATGAATAATCTGTTCATACTGACTTTCACGAACCTGAAACTGGCGAAGATTCATTGTCAGCTGGGGCAGATCAACAACCATACCGTTTGCATTGAGCCTTTTAATGAACGTCTGGAGGATACCAAAAGCCATCTTACCGAGATCCCTTATCTCCTGATGACGGTGAACCCTTCTGTCCAGGTCAGTCTGAGCAAATGCCTCCAGACCATACTGGGTATAGACATCTATGAGGTGGGAAGTCTCCACCCCATAACCGATGGGAAACGGAATTTCCTCTAAGATCTGCCTCCGTACCGCGTACTCACCGGAAAGGGGCTGAATAATGGCTGTCAATTCAGGAAAAAAAAGTGAAAAAAGTGGCCTGACCAGTATTTCAGTAACACGCCCACCACCTGAGGCCCGTATTTCCTTGGATAGCGCCAACGGCCGATCATAAAAGGATTTTACATATTGCACCTCCGGACGATAAATTAAAGGCGCTACCAGTCCATACACAAAGCGGGGGTGAATATTGCTGATATCAGCATCAACATAAACAATAATATCCCCTTTTAATTGATAAATTGCTTTCCACAGATTCTCCCCTTTCCCTCTCTTAAACCCCTGTTCTGGCAAAATGTCCGCCGAAGAATAGACATCGGCACCAAATGCGCTTGCCACCTCCAGGGTTCTGTCGGTAGATCCAGAATCAATCACAACAATTTCATCCAGCAAAGGGTATCGGTCCTGCAATTCGGACTTAAACAGTACCACCTCTTTGCCAATGGTCTTTTCTTCATTAAGGGTGGGGATACACAGCGAAATTGTCAGGCCAAGCTCTTCTTTTTTCCTGATAAGCCGCAGCAAATCCCAGAACTGGCTATGATGGAAAGTATTGCTTTCAAGCCAGATATTGATGTTATGCACAGTCACCTCCATCAATACACAATAGCAGCCCGATAACCTGGGCAAGCCCTGTAAGCATAGGCTCAATTTCTATATACTCGTCTGCATAGTTCAAATTATCGCCATTTGAAACCCCAAGGCATACAGCAGGGATATCCTGCTCAAGGTATGGTGAGATGGTAGAAGAATAAATACTCGCCTTGGGCTGGACACCAATAGTGCGCATAATTTTCCTGGCCGTGTTTACCAGCGGATGAGCTGCCTCAAGCCCTCCAGAACGGGTACGGGCGATAACTTCGAGATAGGCAGATACACCTTTTTGCTTTGCCGCATCATCGAGCATGCTGAGAATCTGTCGGTTAATGGAATTTACTTTATCATCGGCATCACTGCGCAGTTGAAATCTCAAGTGAGCCGTGCGAGCTGGTAGTTTATAGGTAACACCTCCCCGCACTGAGCCTAAAACAACAGCTGTATTTGTCTGCGCACACAACTCTATCTGGCCAAGTTGGCTAATCAGAGAATTTAAAATTTCTATGGCACTTAAGTGGCACACCTTTCGATCGACGATGCAGGAAATCATCCCGCCAAGCGATGCCATGGATCGATAATGGAGCCTTCCAAGCGGGCTTCCTTCCACAACAATCCCCGTTGTGATAGGAATGGTGGAGTTACTTAAAAAAAACCGTATCCCCTGCTGATCGCCCTGCTCAAGACTTCGGGTAGGTGCCAGCAGCAGGAGATCGCTTTGTAATTTTATCCCCAAACCCTCCAGCACGGTTGGCAACGTTGCCAACACCGCAAGCCCCATTGAATTATCAGCCACACCTGGTCCACGGATTATTCCAGGCTCAATGGTAAAGGTATGGTTTTCGCCGGCTGCAAAGGGGGTATCAGCATGAGCACTCACCAGAATAGTTTTGTCACCTCTGGCACCGGGTAGAATACCCATACCATTGCCGACTTCATCACTGGAACAACTCTGCAGCCCACATTCAGTAAAACGCTGCTTTATAAAACGAATTCGCTCCTCTTCACCAAATGTCGGGGCCGGGATCTCCCCCACCATAACCACATTTGCAAGCAGCATTTCCCGATATGGCTCCAATTCGGTAGCCAGCCCAGGCATCCTGGCAAGTTGTCTTACGGTCTCCGGTGCCCCATCCATTATTTTCGCTCCTGGCCAATCCTGCCGTAATCATCCTCCAAGCGCTCAATATCATCTTCGCCAAAGTAGTCGCCGAGTTGAATTTCAATGAACACCACATCCTCCTCACCATCATTTTGCACACGGTGCATGTCGCCAAGAGCAATGTCAATGGCTTCCCCTGCCGCCAGAGTGATTAAATCCTGATTACGGGTCACCACGGCAATACCACTTACAATTAGCCAATGTTCCTGCCGATGCTTGTGACGCTGCAACGAAAGGCGTTGTCCTGACTTAACCACAATGCGCTTGACCTTATGGTCTACTTCATCTGCTAATATCGTAAAACTTCCCCAGGGACGATGGTCGGTGAGTTGTTCATAATTATCCGTGGTGATTTTATCCATTTTTCATCCTCATCGTTTGTTTTTACGATAAAAAAAACTAAACCAAATGGTATCGGGTACGACTATTCAGGAAAACTTTTCAAGCCAGAGACACTGGTAGGGTTCCAGCTCCACCTCAGGCGTGCACTCTTTTCCTGAAATATGGTCCTTAAAGACTTTTGCCCGCAGTTCCCTGTCTAATGCCTGCAGATCCAACGACTGTTTACGACCGGTAATATTATGGATACAAAGCAGGGGGATTCCGACAGTTGGCAAACGACGGAAAACGAACAATCCGTCTGCAGCTTCAAGCACCTCTTGGAGGGCGTCCGGGTGAAAGGCTGCCATACCTGCCCGTGTACGCAACAGCTTTGTGTATTTGTTATAAATGGTTGCAGAAAGACTTTCTGGGGCAGCTAACAGATTTCTCAGTTCCTCATCTTTCCACCGACCCCGATTCACTCTTCGCTTCATGCCGGTTTCAACGGCCCCTTTGCGATCATTACGCCCCCCTGTCAGAGAATGAAAATAGATGCCAGGTATGCCCCGCATCCCCAGCATGATGATCTGCGAACAGAAAAATCGCAGGACCTGCCACTCAAGGTCACCGGATCTGGCACCATCCTGCATGGCATCAAAATAGGTGATATTGAGTTCATAAGGCTGTTCTTTTCCATTCTCTCCAGTACGGCTTGAGACAAATCCACCGCATTGACGTACAATCTCTGCCAGATCGCCTATTTCTTCCTGGGTCAACAAACCTTCAAGAGGACGAACACCGATACCATCGTGGGAAGCGGTGAAATTTAAAAACGTGCAGCCTGGTGGCGGGGGCGATAATGACTTTGCCCACCTTGTGAGATAGCGGGTTGAACCTGATTGAATGGCATGGAGAAGGAGCGGCGCCAGGCT
>JAUVLX010000314.1 GCA_030600525.1 Desulfobulbus sp.
CTGACAGGGGGAATGTTCTTTGCCAAAATTGCTCAACTTTTCAGCCTCCCTTCAGTAACAGGGTTCATCCTTGCCGGCCTTATTTTGGGCCCTTCCGGGTTTGCTGTCATCACCACTGACACTGTCGGTCATAACCTTGATCACTTTATCCAAATAGCATTGATGCTGATCGCCTTCGGTATTGGCGAGCATATTGAACTTCGCCGGCTCGGCAAAATTGCAAAACAGGTAGGATGCATCTGTTTTGGCCAGGCAGTTGCCTCCTTTTCCCTGGTTGTGTTCTCAACACTTATTATGTCTTGGAGCCTTGCCTCAGGGGAATCATTTACTCACCATGGGGTGCTTGCCTTACTCCTGGGCGCAGTTGCCCTGGCAAATGCTCCAGCTGCCATTTTACACATGGTGCGCGAATTAGATGCTCGTGGTCCTTTCACCTCGACCTTAATTGCTGTCATCGCCTTAGGGGATGGACTGGCAATAGCAACATTTGGAATTGTCATCTCCATTGCTCATCAAATGGTAAGTCCTGAGAACATTTCCTTGTATAGTGGAATCGTGGGCTCCATATACGAAATCGGGGGTTCTCTTGCCATAGGAGCAGTTACCGGACTGCTTACAGACGTAGTTCTTCATAAAACCCACAACAGAGGAGAAATGCTTACCACTGGCCTTGCCCTGCTCCTGCTTTGCGGAGAACTCACTCGTATACTTGCACTCAGTCCGCTGCTGGCAGGTATGACCGCAGGTTTCATACTTATCAATCGTGAAGAGCGTGACATTCGCCTGTTTCGGATTCTTAACGGATTTGAGCCTCCTATCTATGTCCTTTTTTTTACCCTTGCCGGTGTTCACCTGGACCTGAGTATGCTCAAACTCGCTGGTTGGATTGGAGCAGCATATTTTATCGCCAGATTTTGCGGCAAATACCTGGGTGCCTGGATAGGTGCCCATCTGGCAGGTGCGGGCCAAACAGTAAAAAAATATATAGCTTTTGGCCTTTTCCCCCAAGCTGGAATAGCCATTGGCCTGGTTTTTGTGATAAACAGTGATCCCCTCCTCACCCCATGGTCGGAAGAGATCACCCCCATTATTCTGGCAGGTGTCGTCTTGGCAGAGATTTTTGGCCCTATCTTCGCTAAAAAAGCATTCCTTCAAGCAAACGAAACCACACCACCCAAGAACAAACAACAGCTGAAAGACCTAGACAATTCTCTACCAAAGCTCCTATTCAGCCGTTCAGACGAACTTCACCTGATGCCATGGGCTAGTGATATACTTTACCCTGCTGCCAAACCTAAAGGGGTGGTGATTTTCGGAGCAGCAAATTACGCTACGGTTCGTGGACTGGCCAGAGTGGCAACTATTATTGCCCACCAGTTTGAAGCTTTACCCCTGTCTGTCAGGATCATTGTACCCGGCAGCAAATGGACCTCCGGCAACCAAAACGAACAATCATTGTTCCTGCCTGAAAGCGATGAGGTCAAAAGCCTTGGTTATCCTCTGCTGACACAGACAATGCAAGGGGCAGCAGTCCCTAGTCTGATCCAGGCGGTGCACGAAAACACAACCAAAGCGCTGGTTCTTGGTTACCCTCTTGGCCGCAACCCGCTGACCATACAAAAAATAGTCGACAAAGTGGCTGCAAGTGTCACCTGTCCGGTGGTGGTTGTGCGCTTTATAGGTACTTTTGCCTGTGACCGTATCCTGGTTCCCTTTCTTTCGCCCGATGAATTGGAGTTGCTTCTCCCTGTCCTGGATGCTATGGGAACTGCCAGACAACCGACTATTACGCTTATGCAACTCCTCCACGCAGACTGCAGCAGAAAAGAAATTATGTTTGCCGAGGAACAGCTTCACCAATGGCTCTCCATGAACCTGCTGGAAACGACAACGGCACCCCTTGCCGTTCCTGCCGGGTCACGTCTTGAGGCGATTCTTCAGGAAGCACGCCACCACGACCTGATCATCATGAAAGCCGTAAGACGAAGGGGCATCAATAAACTCTTTCTCGGTTCGCTTGCCGCAGCCGTTGTCACCAACTGCCATAACCCGGTATTTACTGTCTATCCAGGTAAAGCCTCTCCTACTGCAGAAAAAACGGGTTAGAACGCTTTCAACTCAAGAGTGTTACAGCAAGCTCTTATTGAGCAACCAATCCCTAAGGAGCTGTCCGTAAATAAGTTGGACAATATCGCCCTCATATTTAGGTTAGATTTGGGTGATCTAATTGAACAAAGCCGCAGGCGTAGTTGTGCTACGTTGAGGACTTTGTGATTGAAGATCAGCCAAAGATGACCTGAAGATGCGATGCGAGCTGTTCAAGTTATTTCCGGACAACTCCTAAGTCTGATCTCATACTCGCAGTTGCAATCAAATTCGGCTTAACCCGGATTAATCTGTAAAATGTACCCTGTGCAGGCTGAAAAGGATGCTTATTACTTACAGAAATAGATTTCCCCTTATAGATTACAACAGGTATATATGTTTCTTCCCACCACCCAAAAAGAACTCCAACAACTAGGATACCAGGCACTCGACGTTATCCTTGTCACTGGAGACAGCTATATTGATTCCCCGTATATCGGGGCAGCCGTTATTGGTAAAGTGCTTGTAGATGCAGGTTTCAAGGTAGGGATTATTGCCCAGCCAGCCCTTGACACCGACAAAGATATAAAACGATTAGGTGAGCCTCGACTTTTCTGGGGTATTACAGGCGGTTCAGTGGACTCCATGGTCGCCAATTACACGGCCACCGGACGTCCACGCAAAAAGGATGACTACACCCCTGGTGGGGTTAATAATCGAAGACCTGACAGAGCGGTTCTAGTATATGCCAACCTGATCCGGCAACACGTTAAAGACACTGCGCCCCTTGTTCTCGGTGGGATAGAAGCAAGCCTGCGCAGGGTTGCTCATTATGATGCCTGGTCGAACAAAATCCGTAAATCAATTCTCTTTGACGCCAAGGCTGATTACCTCCTGTACGGTATGGCTGAACAATCTGTGGTTGCACTTGCCCGGTCACTTCATGACCAAATCTCCCCACACCAGATCCACGGCCTTTGCTATAAAAGCGATACCCTACCGCCTGAGGCACTCGCTCTGCCATCGTTTAGCCAATGCAAAGAAAGCAAGCCAACGTTTACCGAAATGTTTCGAATTTTCTACGACAATACAGATCCTGTGACCGCCAAATGCATCGCCCAGCAACAGGACAACCGTTTTGTAGTACAAAACCCTCCGCCTCCAAACTTAAACACAGAAGAGCTTGATTTTCTGCACGACCTCAACTTTGAACGCGAACTGCACCCTTATTATGCTCAATCAGGATCGGTAACGGCACTCGATACCATACGTTTTGCAGTCACCACCCATCGGGGCTGTTATGGCGAATGCAACTTCTGTGCTATTGCGGTGCACCAAGGGAGAACCGTCGTCAGCCGGAGTGAACGATCAATTATCAAAGAGGTGGTAGAGTGCACCAAACACCCCGCCTTTAAGGGTATTATTGCTGATGTCGGTGGTCCCACAGCCAATATGTACGGCATTGAATGCAAGAAAAAACTCTCTGTAGGCTCCTGCAAAGATAAACGATGCATTTTCCCTTCTGCCTGCCCCACAATGGGTATCAATCATGGTCGCCAGATTGCACTCCTGAAAAAGCTGCGCGCACTACCGGGCATCAAAAGAATATTCATAGCTTCGGGTATTCGCTACGATATGATTTTGGCCGACAAAAAAAATGGCCGAGCATATCTGCGCGAGCTGATACGCCACCACATTTCCGGGCAAATGAAAATTGCGCCAGAACACTGCAGCAATGTTGTGCTAAAGGCTATGGGCAAACCTGACACAGACTCGTTGGTCGCCTTTCGCACCCTATTTACGTCACTAACCAAGCAGGAAAAACAAAAACTCTTTTTGACCTACTATATCATTGCCGCCCACCCGGAATGCACTCGCACCGAGATGGAACAACTTAAAAAATTCTCACAGCAAGTCCTGAAGATCATCCCCAGGCAAATACAGGTTTTTACCCCGACGCCCTCCACGTGGTCGACCCTGATGTACTGGACAGAGAAGAACCCTTGGACCGGCAAGGCCTGTTTTGTTGAAAAAAATACTACCCGAAAGGAACAGCAAAAAATGATCTTGATCAATGCGATAAAAAAATCAAAAAAAACTTTGCAGAACACAAAGCCTAAAAAGGGAAAAACATACTCAACGAAATAGTTTCACAGGTAGACAGCAGAAAAGATGAGGCAGTTTGATTGGGACAGCAGTGCGGTTTGACCATCAGTGATTATAATTTT
>JAUVLX010000083.1 GCA_030600525.1 Desulfobulbus sp.
CGATATAAATGACGTCTGGCATCCAGACACAAAGAGTAACGGAGGCGAACAGTAAGATATAAGGGGCTACAAGGCGGAGCGTCTCTTCTTTGACCAGAATTTTTCTGTTGTTATCGCTAAAGGACATGGACATAAAAATTCGCCCTGCCCCTGCAAATACAAGGATAAGAGCAAAGAGGAACAAGCCGACACTGATATACCTGTGTTGCTGGAACGCACCGATAACAATCACGACTTCACTGATAAACAACCCAAACGGCGGTAGCCCCGCAATACCAATAAATCCGGCGAAAAAAGATACAAATGTTTTCGGCAACCGGCTGATTACATTGCCAACTCCATGCACTCGTTTTGTTCCGAAACCAAGCAGAATATTACCGGTAGAGAGAAAAAGTGACGATTTCAGCAATGAGTGGTGGATCAGGTGGAGAAAGGCGCCGTACATGGCAAAACCGCCGATTCCGATACCAAAGGCAATAACCCCCATGTTTTTGATACTTGAATAGGCAAGCATCCGTTTGTAGTCTGGCTGGCCGATAATAAAAACACCGCCAACCAGCATAGATGCCAAGCCGAAACCGATCAGTATATTCCCAGAGAAGTCACCAAGTCCTGCAACGCTCATCAGCACATGCATCTTATAAATACCCAGAAAAGCACAATTGAGTAACGCTCCGGAGAGCAAGGCAGAAGCTGGACTTGGTGCCTGGCTATGCGCATCCGGTAGCCAAGTGTGCATTGGTGCAAGCCCCATCTTGGTGCCGAATCCAATAACCACAAAGATAAACCCAGCTTTCAGCCAGACTGGGTCTAACCGTATTGCCACATTATTGAGTGACGTAAACGAAAGCGGAGCATCGATATTGCCGAGATCCATGGCAAGGGTAACGAAAAAGCAACCGAGCAAGGCCAGGGCAATTCCCACCGAGCAGATGAGGACATATTTCCAGGTAGCTTCAAGTGCCTCTTTTGAGCGGTGGACGAAAATCAGGGGGGCGCTGACAAGTGTTGTTGCCTCAATGGAAATCCAGAGGACTATTGGATGTTCAGAAAGGGTTACCATCGACATGGTCCCCAGAAAGAGCAGCATGCAGCAACAGAAGACCGGTTTATTCTCAACTTCTGACTCGTTCATATACGAAAACGAGTAGATAGAAATGCAAACAAAGATAAAAGAGGTAAGCAATAAAATTAGTAACCCTTCTGGCGAAGCTCTGAAAAATTTTGGAAGCGCAGGGGGCAGTTTGCTCATCCAGATCATAATGGTTAACTGAAAATGAAGAAGCGCGGAAATGCACAGCAGTATCCTGCCCATGCTTGCAGGCAGTGCCAGAGCCGTACCTCCAGCAACAAATGGCAGTAAAAATACAAATTCAATCATGGTATCAGTCCTTTAATCGTCCGAGTAACGTGGTATCGACATCACTGAAAGTGCTGTTGATGTTATGCAGAATAATTCCCATCACCATGACACCAACTAGGAGATCAAGCAGTACACCAAACTCGACAACATATATTGTGTGTCGGTGGTTAGTTAGCGCAGTACCGATAAGGTAAATACCGTTTTCCAGCATCAGGTAACCTATCACCTGGGTGATAGCTTTGCTTCTAGCCATCATCAAGAAAAATCCGGAAGCCATTGTTGTAATGGCTGTTATAAGCACCATGTCGTGGCCAACAGGCAAGGAGAGGCGAAGATTATTGGTGATAAAAACTGAGACGATGATGATAACAAGACCACTGAGAATAGAAGCGTGATAGCCGATAATCGGTTCAATTTCGCGTTTGATTTTCGCTCGTTTTACAGCCAGGTACAAGAGACCGGGAATGAGCAGTCCTTTGATCAAGGTCATGATTTGGAAAAAAATGATTGCACCGCTTTCCAGTGATGCATGGCTTTTCAAGAAAAGCGGGGTAAGCGAGACCATCACACCTTGCAGAGCCATGATTCTGACCAGCACCATCAACCGGCTTGAGCCGAGAGACAAAAGGACTGACAGGAGTGTAATTACAAGTATTAATTGGGTAATATCTATCACTGAAAGACCCCCATGGTGAGTATGGCTGCAAAGAAAACCAGGGCAAAAGAGGTAAGTATGAATTTGGGAACAAGATCCATTCGGAACCTGGCCATGATCGACTCTGTTATGCCGACGCAAACGTAAACAATGGAGAGGATACCAAAAAATAATACTCCACTCGCCAAACCATCCAGCATGGTAAAAGGGAAAATGAGTTGGGTGATAAAGGCAGAGTAGAAGAGGAGTTTCAAGAATGCTCCCATTTCGATAAGCGCCAGATCCGGGCCACTGTGATCGAGAATCATCACCTCATGGATCATGGTAAGTTCCAGGTGGGTTGCCGGGTCATCGACTGGAACTCGTGAGTTCTCTGCAAGAAGGACCATGAACATTGATATAATAACGAGGAGTATCAGGGCACCTGATTGCCCCATTAGAGTAATAGGTTCTTCACCTGTGAAATATGCATTCAAGCTCAACGATCCGTTGATTCTATAAAAAAGTATCAAGACCGTGAAGACGGTAACTTCTGCCAGGGTTGAGAAAAAAACTTCACGTGCAGCCCCCATCCCTTCAAAAGGAGAGGCGGTGTCAAGAGCTGCTATAACAGTAAAAAAACGTCCGATGCCCATGATGTAAAAAAGAACAATGACATCACCATGAAACGAAAGCAGGGGTGCCAGACCGGCAAAAGGGAAGAAAAAAAGCACTGTAAGGGCAGCCGCAAAGGAGACGATCGGCCCTAATTTGAAGACAAATGTAGTACTGGTACTGTAGACCGAACCCTTTCGTAACAGTTTGATCAGGGTATAGTATTTTATAAGGAGTGGCGGCCCATTTTTTCCGGCAAAAAAAGCTTTTATTTTCAGTATTATTCCCGGAAAAAGCGGTGCCGTTAATACGGCTATTGCAAATGATATATATGTTTCCATCCTTTACCTCTCTATATGAATGAGAATTCTTTTGCCGGGATGTCAGACAAACAGTAGCAAGGCAACAATTGCCACTATGATATAGCCTATATACAACTGGATATGGCCATGCTGAATCCAGCGGAGCTTCCTCAGGAAATAAAGGAAAGGAATGGCAAGGTGGTCAACCAACGCTATTTCAGAAATATCTTCTACCTTGGTCGTATAAGTAGTCCGGCCAGGAAAAATTCTGTTGATTCCCGAATACCTGGTTTTTACTCGTACGAAAGGTCGGAAAAAATCGACCACACTCATTGCATACGATGTACCGCTATACTGCATTCTCGCCGTTGGTTGAGTAAAACCACATCCCCATGTTGGTTTGTGACTGATTGTTTTGCGGAGATAAAGCACCTTGCGCAGCAACATGGAAAAAAGAAAAACAGCCAGGAAAAGACGCGCTGCCATAGCCAGATTACCTGTGACCAACGCTATTTCTTCAGCACCGACAGGAACGAGCGGTTTGATACTTTTTAAGGCCATGAAGGCTGTATGGATAAAGGGTGCTGGGAAAATACCTATTACCAGGCAGGAGGCAGCCAGAATCACCATGGGGATGGTCATGCTCATACCTGCCTCTTGTACATTGGCTGTCATGTCAGTCCGTGGTTCGCCAAGAAATACGATGCCGACGACCTTGGTAAAACATGCTGCCGCAAGTCCTCCGATAATGGCTAGAGAAAGAATCGCAAGCATTGTAAAGACAAAGGATGACCCACTGAGTCGCAACCCGTGAAACGCACCGTAATAGATAAGGAATTCACTCACAAAACCGTTAAATGGAGGCAAACCAGATATGGAAATTGATCCCGTGAGAAAGGTACTGCCCGTTGTCGGCATTCGCTTAATGATACCGCCGAGCTGATCAATATGTCTGATTCCGGTTTTCTGCAGCACAACACCCGCACCGAGAAACAGTAGTGACTTGAAGATAGAATGATTGAGCACATGCAGCAGGCTACCGGCAAATCCGAAACTTGCCATTGCCATATTGCCTTCGGCCATACCTATCATACCTATACCGCAACCTATCAGGATAATTCCAATATTCTCCACGCTGTGATAGGCGAGCAGCTTTTTCAAATCGTGCTTGCCGAGAGCATAAACAACTCCAAGCACGCCGGAAACCATGCCAAAGGTGAGAACGGCCTCGCCAAACACCAATTCAGTAGTATCTAGTGCGGCATAGAACCGGAAGATGCCGTAAATGCCCATTTTGATCATAACACCTGACATAATCGCCGAGATGTTGCTGGGAGCTGCCGGGTGAGCATGAGGGAGCCACATGTGCAGGGGGAACATACCTGCTTTGGAGCCGAAGCCGACAAGAGCTAAGAAGAAAACGATTATTTTAATATTGGCTGGAATCTCCGCAAATGCAGAGAAACTGAAAGAGCCTGTGTAGCTGTAGGCGAGGGCAAGGGACGAAAGGATAAACATCGCTCCGGCCTGGGTGAAAATAAAATAGATATAGCCTGCTTTACGGGTATCCTTTTCGTGATGATCATAAATGACTAACAGAAAGGAGGAGAGCGACATAATCTCCCAGACCAGAGCAAAGCTGATTATATTTTCAGCCGTAGCGACCAGGGCCATACCAACGATGAGCAAGGTCGAAAAGAAAAAGTTGACCCCAACACGTAGCCGCTGGTCAGCTTTGTTCATGTAATGAAAGCTGTAGAGTGCGGCAAGTGGGCAAACCGTAAAAATGGGTATCAGAAAAAAAGCAGAAAGTGGATCAATGGAAAAAGAAAGAGTGAATATATGCAGCCATGATATGGAATATGTTGCAATTTCTCCCCCTTGCAGGGGACCTGTTATTGCGTATAAGCCTATCATGCAGCCAACTGCCGTGATAGTGATATAACCGGCTTTCATCAGGCTGAACAGTTTGCAGGTGAGTAGTGCAAACAATCCACCGGCAAGTAAAACAGTTAGAGAAAGTAAAAAGGTGTCCATCATTCCTCGTCGAATTAAGTCGTAAAGCACTATGGTGAGTGTTGTGTCGCCTGGGCGACCCATTGCGTCAGCATGTTATTGTCATCCATCCTCCATGTTGTTGTATCCAAAAATGTCATATGTTTTTATTTTGCTTAATTGACGGTCGTCATTGAGGAAATGCAAGCAGGGTGAAATTTAGAGAGGCATGTGCAGACTGATCTCTTTGGCTTCAATGCATTCGCACGTGAAACCATACCAGTATTTGTTTGCTGAAAATGGGTCAGGATTAAGCACATGCTCGTAATCATCGGTGCGTGCTTTAATGAATTCCATCCAGTTTGATGCTTCTTTTGCTGACCAGAAAGGACCAACTATATTCGTTGTTTCCTGTACTTCTTCGTATTTTTCAGAAAAATGTTTTGCTGTTTCTTCAGGTTTTTGAGTGATTCCGATGAGAACTGTCATAGTAACTAACTCCTTCTTTTGACAATCAAATGTCAGCTAGTGTCGCGTCAACGATGAAATGTCGAAATATTGCGCTGGATTTCTTTAATTGGTTGTTCATAGTGGGCTATGTACCACCAGTTAAAGAAATCTAGGTGCGAGAAAAAATAAGCAAGATACTTCAGAGCAGCGTTGACGAGACACTAGACACGGCCAAGACGAGTGCTTTGTTCCCAGAACACTTTGTCAGCTTTCAGAGGGTGTTAACTCGTTCGTAGGTAAATCCGTACCAGATCGCTTCTTGTACTGACTGTCGTTCCGGTATGATCTCATCAATATTTCCAATCACACTTTTGAGGTAAACGAGCCAGTTGAGTGCCTCTATTTTTGAAAGAAAGGGACCAACTTCTGTGAGAGATCCTGCCTCTCCATAATGCTGAGAGACAAAATCTTTTAATTTTGCAGGTTCCTGAGTGATGCCGATGATAATTTTCACGTTCAACGTCTCCGGAAATTTAGAAGTATGATAAGCGACCTGCATAGGGGTAAAGCAACATATGTGCCACTGGCGCAGTGTTGCTCTTAAGTCGCTGATATGTGGTGTAATTAGCAGTGGGGTTCTTGGGCTAGAGAAGGATGGCCCGATGGTTTGTCAGGTTATTTCGGAAGTAAATGGTGAAAAAGGGGAGTGCTTGCTATGGAGCGGGGCAGTATACCCCAACCGGAAAATGATCATGAGGAAGACGGTGGCAGATTGTCGACTGGACTGGATACAACGATTTTGTGGGAGAGAGGGATTGGCTAGAGAATGGTTGGATGGACGTCACCCTGCTGCTTTTCTGGCGAGTTGTTTAGGATTTAATGGCTATTATATCAATGAGTTGTGACGGAAACGGTGACGTGCTATGCCTTGCGTATCAAAAAAAATGATTGGTTTCGTCATAAAAAATTAACAGTGAAAGTCAATAGAAACGATGTCTTTCCTTGTTGTCTTTTGAAGAGTAAAAAAAATGTGGGCAAGATACAGATGATGTTGGGACATTTCACCCCACAGAGGCAAAATGCCCCAATAAGAGGAGCCGATTGTAGTATTTGGTTGGAGAAAATTTAAGCGCATTTTGAACTTAATCCTTCGCTTTTTGTTCTTCATATCGCTGTAGTTTCCGGTAAAGCGTTTTTCGGTCTACCTGAAGGATTCGCGATGTTAAGGTTCTGTTGCCGCCTGTTGTTTTAAGAACATGCATAATATAGCGGCGCTCCATTTCCTCCATTGAGATCATCTCCATGGGGTCTTGGTCTCCTACCAGGATATATTCATTTTTAAAGAGACGTATCTTTTCGGGCAGATCTTCTGGTAAAATTTTATCGAAACAGGTCAGGGCTACTGCATGTTCAATGGCATTACGGAGCTCACGAACGTTTCCAGGCCAGGAATAATCAAGCAGTTTTGCCGCAGCATTATCTGCAATGCCTGTAACCGCTTTATTCTGTTTTAATGAAAAATGGTTGACGAATTTTCGTGCCAGCAGCAGTATATCCGTTCCCCGCGAACGCAGCGGTGGCATCTCAAGTTGAATGACATTGAGTCGGTAAAACAAATCTTCTCTAAACAGACCATCTTCGACGGCTGACTCCAGGTCTCGATTGGTTGCAGCAATTATTCGCACATTAAAAGGGCGTTCTGTCATTCCACCGACCGGTCTGACACAGCGCTCTTCAAGAGCTCTTAACAGTTTGGGTTGCAAATCCAGCGGGATTTCACCAACCTCGTCAAGGAACAATGTGCCGCCATCTGCTTCGAGAAATAATCCTTTATTGTGTGCACCGGCATCTGTAAATGCTCCTTTTTTATGACCGAAAAGTTCACTCTCAAGAAGCTGGCCAGGCATGGCTGCACAGTTAATAGTCACCAGTGAATGGTTTTTTCTTCGGCTATGGGTATGTACGGCCCTGGCGACCAGTTCCTTACCAGAACCACTCTCGCCGGTGATTAGCAGAGAGGCTTCGGAGTCCGCAATTCGGCTTAGTTGTGTAAAGAGCGCCTCCATTGCAGGACTTTCACCAAGGAGATTATCAAAATGAAAGGGTTGTTTGGCCGCATTGCTCAGCTTTTTTACTGTTTGTTGTAGATTTCTGTACCGCACCGCCCGCTGAAGTGACATCGCTAGAATATCAAGATCCAGCGGTTTGGTGACGAAATCATATGCTCCTGCCCTGATTGCTGCTATTGCGGTATCCATACTGCCGAAAGCCGTCATTATGATTACTGGTATATCCGGCAAATTGGCGACTATGGATGTACAAATATCCAGTCCGTTCATATCAGGCAGGTTAATGTCTGCGAGAACCACGTCGGTAGCATGTAAATCAACGGCAGCCAGCCCTTTTTTGCCTGAAATATATGTTGTCACCGAAAAGTTTCTTCGGCTGAGCCCGGCTGTCAATAAATCGCACATGTCCTGATCATCTTCGATCACAAGAATATTGCCGTTCATTACTCGTTTTCCTTTATAGGGAGGTAAACAGAAAAACACGCACCGTTTAGCACGCTACTCTCAACATCAATCCAGCCACCGTGCTCTTCAATAATCCCATGAGCAATAGACAGCCCTAGGCCTGTGCCGGTACTAATGGTTTTTGTTGTGAAAAATGGTGTGAAAATATGCTCCAGAACTTCCTTGCAGATGCCTTCGCCTTCATCCACAATTCGTATTTTTAAAAAGCGTTGTGGGGTCTGATTTTCAGATTGAAGCCCGGCTAGAAATTCATTGGTAACACTGACAGAGACTGTTCCACCATCGGGCATTGCCTGAACACTGTTTATCAGCAGGTTGATCATGACCTGTTGAATCTGAGAACCGTCAACACTCAGAACTACCTCAGCTTCTTCATCTTTATTCAAGGCAAAGGTTACATGCTGCTTGCTGCTCATTGGATGAAGGAGCTGAAATATTTGCTTTATGAGCATAACTATATTTTCCGAGGCAATATGTTGCTCGGGACGCCTCGTGAAATCAAGTAATTGCCGGATGATGAGGGTCATTCGTTCGGCCTGATTTTTGATGATAGCAGCGCACTTTTTTGTTTCCTCTGCGTCCAGGTCATCGCAGATGATCATTTTGGCTCTGCCGTCAACCACATTCAGCGGTGTTCCTATTTCGTGAGCTATCCCGGCTGATATGAGGCCAAATGTTGAGAGACGTTCTGTATGCCGAAGCTGATCAAGGGTTTTAAGGCGGGCATCGTATTCAAATTTAATTTTTTCTTTGGCTATGACCAGGCTTGAACACATATCGTTCATTGTTTTTGCTAAATCGGCAAGCTCATCAGTACCAATCACTGTATGATTTCCCCTGAGATCTCCTTGCCCAATCCGTTTTGCCTGTTTGGTGAGCCTGTTTAAGGGGATGCGGATTTTTCGATGAATAAAAAAATAAAGAATCACACCGCAAACCAGCACAAGTACGGCGGTAATGGTAATCGCACGAACCCACATCCTTCCCGAATAGATCTGCAGGGCAGAAAATGTCTGTCGTAATTCCAGTGCTCCATTTCTCTCCTGGCCTATATTTACAGGAATATAGGTGTATAGGAGCGTCTCACCACTTGGATCATGAATTTTTAAAGTGGTTGTTTTTCTCAAATTCAGTTTTTCCAATTGTTCTTTGTCGCCAGTTGCGACTATGGCATCATTGGGAAAGTTATCCGCCCATACCCAGCGAATGCGTATCATCCCGGACTTGCTCGCGTCCTCAATCAGCTCCAGCGATTTTATTTCACCACTTTCTTGCCAGGTATGAGCAATCATGCCGGAAATGCTATTACCTGTTTGCAAGGCGTTGGTCACCATATCTGTTTCAAATTGCTCGACCTCAGCTCGGAAATTCAAATATTCATCGATTCCGATCAGAAGGATCATTCCAAGAAGAAGATACCCCAGTAGGTGGTAGAAAAGCTTCATAAGGTTCTATTGTGTTATTGCGGCTCAACGCTAGCATTTATGGCGGGCCGCTGGGTTATTTGCAGTTAAGACGATTTTAAAAGAAGGTGGCGTTGCGAGAGACAGGCCCAAAGTTTTACTATTTTAAAATTATTTGGGAGCAGTTTTTCCACTTAACAGGCGTTGTATGTACCACCGGATGTGACAGAGCACAATATGCAGTTAGAAACGCTGCCGGAAAAATCATCCTACGTGGATGTTTGGTAAAGCTGGGTGGGGACAGGCAGGTAGGACAAAAAAAACCGGGTAAGGCTGGGGGTAAATGAGATAACGGCTGTGCCGTTAGGAAAAAACCTGGGTGCCAAGTGTTGTCGAGGTTAAGTATTTGCGATGCAAATTCTATTTCTTCCTGTATTTTTGGATTTATACAGGGCTTTATCAGCATTGTTGACAAGTCTTTTGGCATCACCTTCCGCTGTTGCAAGAGATGAGACCCCGATGCTTGCGGTAAGAAAAATGGTCTTGCCCGCACTCACAGTGACAGGAGTTTTTTGGATGGTATGTAAAATCCGTTCAGCAAGAATTATGGAATTCTCTTCATCGGTATTCGGGACAAGTATTATGAATTCCTCGCCACCGTATCTGCCTGCGGAATCGGTTTTTCGAATTGCGTCTTTGAGGGTTTGTGCAATGGCTTTAAGAGCGTCATCACCTGCGCTATGGCCGTAGGTGTCATTTACTTCCTTGAAGTGATCAATATCTAATAAAAATATAGAAAATGGTGCATTGTAACGATTGGCTCGCTCAATTTCCCGGTGGAATTCCCATTCTATTCTCCCTCGATTATTCAGTTGGGTAAGGGGGTCATGGGTCGAGGTATACTCTATTTTACGCAAAAGCCTGGTGCCTGTGAGGTCAAAGAGCAGTAACCCCAGGGTACCTGCAAGCCAAATCCAGAAATACGTCAGTCTGGTTCTCCGTTTTAGGGCTTGGTATTGCGCATCATGGGGTGCCCTGTCAATTATGATGCTGAGGCCGCCAACGACCTCACTGGTGTCATCCGCCGCATAGTCATGGCATCGATCACATTTTTTCTGACGTTTGATGGGATACATCAGCCTAAAGACGTTTTCGGTATCAGTTTTAATATCTGCCTGTACCTTTTTACTCCCGCTTTGCAGATGATCCAGACTCTCTTTTTCCCAGGTATCCGGTTTACCGGACGGGTTAATCGGGTTGTATGCAATTAGCCGTATTTGATCGTTTGAAGTCGTTCCAAATTCTTTGAGAATTTTCCGAAGAACTGTTGGTGAATGTAAAATGTTAAGTTTACGACCGGAATGAGTTTCAATCTCTCTTTCTTTTATATGGGCCAGTTGGGTTTGTGGTTGAATATCAGCAGCGATTTCGACATACACATCACCATGACCGCCAATCCAACGTCGTAAAATTTGCGTCTGCTGACCAAGAGCCTCTGCTTTTAAGGCTATCAATTTATCATGATGCTCGAGTTCTGCGTCAATAAACCAAAAGTATAGTGCTGTAAGGATGCCTGTCCAGGTAACAAAACCAATGACGACAATGAAATGAAGGGATTTTGTTTTACTCTGTTCGTAGATTGGAATGCGCATGTTGAAAAGGTGGTGGAAAGAAGGTTGAAGGTCTGTATTAGACCTAGTTCTTTTTATTTGGCTTTCCCTGTTGCTGACTCCTTAAATACGGTTATGGCCAATGTGCTGCTTGTCTGCAAACAGTGTATCGTTTCGTTGGTTGTTGAGCAAATTTTTCTTTCAAAGAATTGTCAGGGGATATCTTTCGCCACGAGCCTCTTTTTTCCTCAAAGGCAGGAGATGCGTTGCTGTTTTGTTTGATCAGGCCCCCACCATGAGCAGCTATAGATCATTATGACGACAAACCTGTGGCTTGATTCAGCTCACAGGCCTTCTGTGGCGCCAAGATGATCATCGCATCGAGATAACATGAGCTTCTGATTCAATGTATAAGGCCGCAGTATAGGCTGGCTTGGTTCTTGGTTGAAAATAACCACCTTTTTTGCTCCAAATGCACCAGTTTTTACCTAGAACCTTCAAAAGACTGAATTCGTTTATTCAAATTGTATCGAAATTATAACAGCCTAGATGGGTTTTTGGGCTGTGGTATGAAACATGCTAGTGTTATTAGAGATG
>JAUVLX010000164.1 GCA_030600525.1 Desulfobulbus sp.
AAGCGATTCTGTGAAGTTGACGGACTGGATAATGTAGAACCGGTTTCCGTTTTTCGCTCACCTGCATTTGGCAACGATTACGGTGTTACCGCTTCAACCGGCCCCCTTGCTGGCCTACTCTCAAGGGCGGTTGTTGTTATCAACGAAGACGGCAACGTAGCTTACTCCCAGCAAGTTCCTGAAATTACGGAAGAACCAGACTATGACGCTGCCATTACAGCACTCAATTAATCAATACTGATACGTTCTTTCCGGTCGGCCCGATAAGGGCCGACCGGAAACACGAGAACGCTCCCTGTTTACAGGGAACAATTCCTTACTCCTGCCAAACCCATCCCCTTCCCAGCCCGAAACCTTTCTCCAGTTAGGAGCTGTCCGTAAATAGGCTGGACAATATCGCACTCATATTTAGGTTAGACTTGGATGATCTAATTGAACAAAACCGCAGGCGTAGTTGTGCTACGTTGAGGACTTTGTGATTGAAGATCAGCCAAAGATGACCTGAAGATGCGATGCGAGATGTTCAAGTTATTTCAGGACAACTCCTTACACAAAAACCGGTCGACAGGTGCGTGGTGCATGATACAAGGTGTACTGCAACAATTCTTCTCTCCTGCCCCTGCATTGCATCTGTAATTTTTCCTAAACAACCTTGTTTACGTCAGTTCTTTTCATATCCTGAGGCTTGCGCGTACCTGTCAGCAAAAACAATATTACGTGTGCCCACATACCACACAGGCAAGCCACCGCCTCGCACTATCGAATTCATCATTTTTCGACATCTTTATTGACATATCCAGCAACATTTTTTACCTATAATGCATTATTAAACTGTTTACAAAAAACTTCCCTATGAAAATAGATCCGATCAACATTGCCATCATCAATCACCTCAGAGATGGTCGAGTACCCTACAAAACCATTGCCGACAAACTCTCCCTTGCTGAAGGTACCGTGCGGACACGCATCAGAAAACTTATCAAAGAAGGAATTCTGTCGATTAACGGTCTGGTCAATCCAGAGGCCCTTCCAGACCAACAAGTTGTGATGGTGGGGGTACAGGTAAAAGACATGGATCTGGTAAAAAAAGGAGAAGAATTTAGCAAGCTCAAGGGTGTTATCTCTGTATGTGTCGTTACCGGTCGTTTTGACCTGATCGTAACCATCATGCTAAGAAATGACTTCGGCCTGCTCGAATTTTTTACCGAGGAAGTAGCCACCATAGAAAATGTACGGTCGGTTGAGACTTTTGTTGTCTACAAAAGCTTCAACCTCAAAGTACCATTACCTGACTGAATCCTCTCTGAATAGAACTGCGTGGTTAATCAACCATAAGGAGCTGAAAATGAAAACGACACCTCTTCACAGCTGGCACTGTTCACAAGGTGCAAACATGGGAGAATTCGGCTCCTACGAGATGCCTCTCTGGTATCCTACCGGTGCCAAAGCAGAACACCTTGCCGTGATTAACAATGCAGGGTTATTTGATACCAGTCACATGGCAGTCCTGACCATTAACGGTAAAAATGGACGTACACTCATCCAGCGGTGCTTTACTAAGGATATTGATGCCTGTATCGGCAAAAATAAAACACCTCTAGTCGCAGGCAGGTGTGTATATGGTATTTTCCTCAACCAAGAAGGCGGAGTAATCGATGATGCAATCGTCTACCAGTTCACTGCCAACGACTACATGCTTGTTGTCAATGCTGCAATGGGCAAAACCATAAAAGAGCATCTTACCAGCCACCTGCATGCAGAGGAATTGGTGACCATTCATGACCTTACCGACCAAGTGGGTAAGATGGACATCCAAGGACCTGCTTCTGGTCGAATCCTTGCCAAGATAATCAAAGACCCGGCAGTGCTGTTTAATAAAATGATCTACTTTTCCTTCAAAGGTTCCCTTGACCAAAACAAGCTCCCTTTCGCCCAGACCGAGCTACTCGACAACACACCGCTCATGGTCTCCAGAACAGGCTATACAGGTGAATTTGGCTTCGAACTCTTCGTCGCACCAGAACACATTACATCACTGTGGCACCAACTTCTTGAGGCTGGAAAAGAGGAAGGACTCATCCCTTGCGGTTTGGCAGCAAGGGATTCCCTTAGATCAGGTGCAGGCCTGCCGCTCTCTCATCAAGATATCGGTGACTGGCCCTTTGCCGACAATCCGTGGTTGTTCACTCTGCCCCTGGCTCCAAACAGCAATGATTTCACCAAAAAGTTTGTGGGCAGCAAAAGCCTTGAAAGTACAATTTCGTCCACCTGGACCCTCCCCTTTGCCGGGTATGATCTGAGAAAAATCCCGCTCAGCGAAAAAAGCAAGGTAACAGACCTTGATGGTACTATCCTCGGCATTCCCTTGACCTGTACCACAGACATGGCCATTGGCCGCGTCAATAATACCATCATCAGCCTGGCAAGCAATGAAGAAGACGGCAAACCTGAAGGCTTTAAACCCAAGGGACTCTGTTGCGGATTTGTTAAACTTAACACCAAGCTCGATACCGGCACCCAGGTGATCCTGACAGACGGTAAGCGTAAGTTAAAAATAGAAATAAGGGATGATATTCGACCTGGTCGGACTGCACGTCGACCGGTGGCCAAAATGATCCCTTCATTATAACGCCTTTTTTATTTACAATATGACATACACCAGGTTAGCCCCTGTTCTGCCTTAAGAGGAACAACGAACCTTGATGGACTCATAAAAAGTCCATCACACTCTAAAAGATGGCTAAGTTAAAACACAGGTATACCAGGTAAGCGACCGAAGCAAGACTCCGGGAGAGGTATTTTTTATGGTGTGAAGGCATACATAGGGTATGTCAAGTACCATAAAAAATGCCACGACGCCGTAGATCGAAATTTTTACGACGCCATCAACCTAGCTTCACCCCCAACTACAACTGCGTGGAGGTACCCCTATGAAAGAATTAAACGAATTAAACATACCTGAAGACCTCGGTTATACAGAAGATCACGAATGGGCCCAGCAAACAGGTGAAACCATTAAGATTGGAGTAAGTGACTATGCCCAGGACCAGCTTGGTGACATTGTTTTTGCTGAACTTCCTGCTGTTGGCGACACCTTTAACAAAGGTGATGAATTCGGCACCCTTGAGTCTGTCAAGGCTGTTTCCGAGCTCTATATCCCCATGAGCGGCGAGATTGTTGCTATTAATGAGGAACTCGACGATGCTCCAGAGCTCGTTAATGAAGATCCTTACAAGAACTGGATGATCGAAATTAAACCAAGCGCTACAGAGGAATACGACCAGTTGCTTTCTGCCTCTGCCTACATGGACCTTCTCAAAGGATAAGCACCATGCGATACCTCCCTCACACCCAGGAAGACATAACAGCAATGCTGCAGGTGACGGGTAACAAAAGCCTGGAAGATCTTTTTTCCGGCATCCCCGAATCCTGCCGCATGACCAATGACTGGCAGCTCCCGGAACCTAAAACGGAATGGGAGTTGAACGACCATATGCAGGCAATTGCCCAAACCATGAAGGTTGATCAGAACTTCAAGGTCCTGATCGGAGCGGGCAGCTACCATCACCACATCCCGGAAACAGTGAAAGCCCTAATGAGTCGGTCTGAGTTCCTGACGGCCTACACCCCCTATCAGCCAGAAATGGCTCAAGGAACATTGCAGGGCATCTTTGAGTATCAGACTCTCACTGCTCGTCTGTTGGGTATGGATGTTGTCAACGCCTCCATGTATGATGGTGCTTCCGCCCTTGCCGAGGCGCTGTTAATGGGTTTGAGGATTGGCAAAAAGAAAACCAAGGTTGCCGTTTCTGCAGCTATCCACCCACACTACCGGGCAACGGCAGCGGCCTACCTGTGCCCAACCGAATTTGAACTGATCGAACTTCCCTACCTTGAGGACGGTCGCACTGATCTCAGCGGGTTGTCTGATTTGGAAGATGTCGCAGCGGTTGCGCTCCAGTCGCCTAATTTCTTTGGTGTGATCGAGGATCTTACTGGTGCTGGTCAGGTAATCCATGACCAGCAGGCCCTGTTCATTACCTGCTTTTCGGAACCACTAGCTTACGGACTGCTGAAAAAACCAGGAGACTGCGGCGCAGATATCGTCTGTGGCGAAGGACAGAGTTTCGGCCTTTCCCGCTCCTTTGGCGGCCCTGGCCTCGGCATGTTCGGCTGCAAACAGCCATTTACCAGAAACCTTCCCGGTCGCCTGGTAGGCGAAACAACGGATCTAGACGGCAAGCGGGGCTATGTGTTGACCCTGGCGACCCGGGAACAGCATATCCGCCGGGAAAAGGCCACCTCCAACATTTGCTCCAATCAGGGTATCTGTGCCATGACTGCCGGTATGTATATGGCCTCGCTGGGTGGTACCGGCCTGCGTGAACTGTCCCGCCTCAACTACGATAAAACCCAGTACTTAAAAAATGCACTCGTTGCCCGAGGCGCGCGCCTCTTTTTTGAGGCCCCGACCTTCAATGAATTTGTAGTTGAGTTCCCACAAGACTTTCAACCCGCTCACCAACGCCTGCTTGAGCAAAACATTGTCGCCGGACTGGAACTGGGCGGTTTATATCCAAAACTTAAGGGAAGATATCTCTTTGGAATAACGGAAACAACTTCCCGACAAGACATGGACAAAGTCGCAGATGAGGTGCAATCATGAAGAATCGCGTAGGAACCAGCGGTCTGATCCTAGACGAGCCCCTGCTCTGGGAAAAAGGCAAAAAAGGCAGAAAAGGCATGTCCATTCCCCACAGTGATGTCCCCTCATCACCGTTGGACGAAGAGCTTATAGGTGCACCGGTAGATTTTCCCGACCTGAGTGAAGTTGATGTAGTGCGCCATTACACCCGTCTTTCCCAATGGAATTTCGGAGTGGACAGCGGTATGTACCCATTGGGTTCATGCACGATGAAGTACAATCCGAAAATCAACGAAAAACAAGCTGCCACACCACAATTTGCTGCTGCACACCCCATGCTTGATGATCAGTATTCCCAGGGTGTTTTACAGATCATGTATGAACTGCAAAATCATCTTGCCGACATAACCGGCCTGGATGCGGTCTCCCTTCAGCCAGCTGCTGGTGCCCATGGTGAACTGACAGGGATGTTAATTTTCAACGCCTATCACCAAGGCCACCATTCCAAACGAACCAAGATTCTCATCCCGGACACGGCCCACGGAACTAACCCCGCTTCAGCGGCACTTTGCGGGTATCGATCCATCCCTGTCAAATCAAACGAAAACGGCATGCTGGATGCTTCTGACGTCAGCGAGCTGATGGATGAAGAGACAGCCGGCATTATGATAACCAATCCCAACACCCTGGGACTCTTTGAAGGCCAGGTCAGGCAGATTGCCGAAATCGTCCATGCTAAAGGCGGCCTTGTCTATGGCGATGGAGCCAACATGAATGCAGTACTCGGGGTGGCAGACATGAAAAAGTGTGGGGTCGATGTCCTCCATCTGAATCTGCACAAAACCTTTTCCACACCCCATGGTGGCGGTGGCCCAGGAGCAGGCCCAGTATGCGTCACCAAAGAACTGGAACCCTTCCTGCCAGTTCCCCGCGCTTACAAAGACGGTGATCTTTACCGCCTGGAGCTAGACCGTAAAGAGTCCATCGGCAGGGTACATGGTTTTCATGGCAATTTCGGAGTATTGGTCCGGGCCTACAGCTATATTCTCTCCATGGGGGCAGAAGGATTACTCAGGGCCAGCCAATTGGCAGTGCTCAACGCTAACTACATCCGGGAACAACTCAAGGATGTCTTCCACCTTCCGTATCCGCAGCCATGCATGCACGAATGTGTTTTTAGTGATCAACTTCAGAAAGACTACAAGGTCACCACCTTGGACATGGCCAAAAGGCTGATCGATTATGGTTTTCACCCACCAACAATTTATTTCCCTCTGATTGTCCATGGGGCAATAATGATCGAACCTACTGAGACCGAATGCAAAGAGGATATCGATCAATTTATCGCCACCATGAAGGAAATCGCCAGAGAAGCCAGAGAGGAGCCTGACAAGGTGCGTAACGCCCCACAGCTCAGCAAGGTCAGACGCCTGGACGAGGTACATGCTGCCCGCTGTCCATGCCTTATCGGAACATGCACCCCGCCCGAACAATAAAAACAGTGATGACTTCTGCCTGGGTTGAGCTTGGCCTGATCGACTACCAGCAGGCCTACGCCCTCCAGACCCGGCTTGCAGCTCTATGCAGGGAGCAACCTGAGACAGGATATTTCCTGGCGCTGGAACACCCCTCGGTCTTTACGCTGGGCAAAAGAGGCGGCAAGGAACATCTGGGGGTCAGCACTGAGTTTCTCAACCAACAAGGTATTGACCTGGTCCATATCGAGCGTGGTGGTGACATTACCTACCACGCTCCAGGCCAGCTTATTATCTACCCGATTTTCAGCCTGCGTCAGAAACGGATTTCGGTCAGCGAGTATGTTTTCCTGCTAGAAGAAGTCATGTTACGCAGCGCTACAGATGCAGGCGTGAGTGCCTGTCGTGATGAACGAAACCATGGTATATGGGTAGGTGATAGGAAAATGGGCAGCATCGGCATTGCCATTCGTCACGGCGTGACCTTTCACGGGCTTGCCCTCAATGTCAACACTGAGCTGGAACCGTTTACCTGGATCAACCCGTGCGGATTGACCGACACCCGGATGACCTCCTTGGCAAAAGAAAAAGGCACCCCCCTTGAACTGGAAACGGTGAAAACCCAGCTCAAGAAGCACCTTGCCACCTTGCTTGACCTTCAGTTTGCAGACACACCACCGGCAGAACTGCCGATAACTACGTAACTTCTCCAAAAGTGTTGGTAAAGTCTATTCTAGCTTTCACATAGTATCTTGCGAAAATTTTTGACCAGAGGCAGGCCATACATAGCTTTAATTGAAGTGAGTTGTTTTTGCGTTTTGTTATATTTGCCACGACCGGAGGTATGCCCGAGAAATTGCCAATTTGCAGCACGATAACATGTTCCTTTAAAGCGCTCTGTGTCAACGAATGTTTCCAGCCAGAAAATTGGGTGCTGGTAGATCTCTTGCCAATCTGTTGAGATACATCTGGAGCATTTCCCAAGCAGGTGAGAAGCGAGATGAGGGACATGGATCCACGGCAAAACAAGAAACCTGGAGTTGTATGCAAGCAGGTGACGATTTCTCTCAAGTGTTTCAGAAGACCAGCCAATAAATTTATCGCGGTGGAGCATTTTGTAAGGAGCTGATGCAAAAGCAAAACAGGCAATGGGACGTTCCGCAGAAAAAATAATGTATTTCAGATGTTCCCCAACCGGCTGAGTGTAACCAAGATAATGGTGATGTTCTATCAGGCTATTGAATAATTTTTCATGTACGGTTCTTCGCACCTGTTTTATCACGATTGGCTGAAGCTTTTTCACAGTGGAACAAATGGGAGTTGTGTCTATATCAGGTTTACAGATGGTTTGCTGTGATTGTCGTCCGCCAGTAAACGGCTGTTTTCTGGCTGGGAGTTTAATGAAACCATCCCGGTGAAGCTTGAGCATAAGTCCCCGGCAGACGCCATCTTTTAGTACGCCATTGAGTTGGGTCCAGTTCCATTCTCGGCATACCATTATAGACAAAGCATTGCGGCTTTTTTGGGGATTGTCAGCAATGAGTTTGGCGAGGTAGTCTATGTCCTTAGAGGTAATAACTCGCTTGCGATATGTGAATAAGTCACTCATGGTTGA